>NZ_JAQCUN010000099.1:0-4847 GCF_027685385.1 Megasphaera sp. AF13-6AC | reverse complement strand
ACACTGACGACGCCGCAAGAACGGAAAAAAGTGCCTCCACAAGGGCCGCCCGTTTTCGTACCCGCTCCTTACGAGATGTCATAAACCACGAAACGATTCCGTACAAGGGATAAATAAGAAACCCGAAACGAGCTACCCAAACGAGAAGTCGTTCATATCCCCGTATCACTACGGAAATTATATAAATAAAGCGTAAAATACGTGACATTTCCTATACCCCGATTATTTTTTCACGGCCTTGATCAAGGCTTCTACATGTACGTCCGTTACATCTACAACCGGCACGGATATATTCATCATCTCGAAAAGAATCGGCAATTCCGTACACCCTAATATTAGCGTGTCGATATGATGGCTGCCAATCATTTCTTCAACAAGGTCTGAAAAGTATTTTTGTGCCTTTTCCGTTACGATTCCCGCTTCCAATTCTTTTTCTATAATCTCATGAACCTTCAGCTGATCGCCTTCTTTGGGCACGATTGCTTCAATACCCGCATCTCTAAAGGCCTTTTTGAAAAAGTCTTCCCTCATTGTAAACAAGGTGCCTAACAACAAGGGTCTCTTAAGGCCCTGCATTGCCACATAATCAGCCGTCACGGCTACACTGCTGACCAGAGGTACGGGCGAGGTTGCAGACAACTCGTCAAAGACGATATGCGGTGTATTGCCCGTCATGGCAACTACTTGTGCACCACCTGCCGCCAGATTGGTAATCCCCGTAGCTAAATACGCCGTAAGGCCTGCAAAATCCTTTTGCCCGCAGTAAGACAACACTCGATACACATCAAGGCTCTCTATAAGAAGTGGCGGAAAAAGTTTTTCCCGCTTATAAACTTTCTCGGTTATCTTTTTATAGTATAACAGCGTGGATTCAGGACCGATACCGCCGATTAATCCCAATTTTTTCATGAGTTCTCCTTCAAAAAAGCCAATTCGGGAACAGCCTCTGCCGACCGTTCTAAGATACCATTCATATAAGCAATTAAAATTCCGTAATTAACAATCGGCCTAAGTTGCCGCTTAGCTTCCTTCACTCTATATTTCATTTCTTTTTCGTTCAGCATACACCCGCCACAATGAATGACCAAAGAATAAGGACTCAAATCTTGAGGAAAAGTCATGCCGCTTGACGTTTCAATATGAATATCTTTTTTTGTAAAAGTCTTAAGCCAACGCGGAATTTTCACCGTACCGATATCTTCACATTGTCGATGGTGTGTACATCCTTCGGCAATGAGCACCGTATCCCCGTCAGCCAGGCGTTTTACGGCATTAATGCCGGTTGTAAGAGCAGGCAAAATCCCCTTGTGACGAGCCATTAGCACAGAAAAAGACGTCAATTTCAAATGCTTCGGGACGATGGCCGCCACTTCTTTAAAGACCTGACTGTCTGTAATGATAAAAACCGGTTCTTTATTCAAAAGGGAAAGCGTTTCGCCTAATCGTTTTTCATCCGTAACCACTGCTGTGGCTCGAGCCTCTAAAATTTCACGAATCGTTTGTTGTTGCGGCAAAATAAGGCGCCCCTTCGGTGCCGCCTTATCAATAGGCACGACAAGAACAACCGCATCACCCGCATGAAGCAGGTCTGAAATAATAGGCGTTTCAACATCCCTCACCCCTGCCAGGCTGATAAGTCGTTCCTTAAGCTTATCAATACCGGTCTTTGCAACGGCACTGACAAAAATTTCACAGCCTGTCGCGTCTTTGTCACCGGTCAATAAATCCGCCTTATTTCTCACAATACAGTACGGGATTTTTCTCTCTTTTACAAGGGCAATCAGTTCCTTATCCGGCTGCGTAAGAGGAAGGACCCCGTCCGTTACGATAACGGCTATGTCCGTCTTACGCAATACTTCCTTAGTTTTTTCTATGCGTAAGAGTCCCACCTTACCCGCATCGTCCAGCCCCGGTGTATCTATTAGTACGACCGGGCCTAAGGGCAAGAGTTCCATGGCCTTATACACGGGATCCGTCGTTGTTCCCTTCACATCCGATACAATGGCCGTATACTGCCCTGTAACGGCATTGACCAGGCTGGATTTCCCCGCATTCCGGTTACCGAAAAAACCGATGTGGATTCGCTCGCCTCTCGGCGTTTCATTCATTCCCATAGCCGTTTCTCCTATTCATCTCCGAGTAAGCGTTGTGCCAACTGTCTGTATACGATACTTATCTCGGAATCGGGCTCGCCTTCTATAACCGTCATGCCACGGTCTTCCCAGACTTGAATTTCTTTGCTTCTGGGAATATCCGCCAAAATAGGCAGCTTTCTTTCGTCCGCAAAGGCTTTGACCCGTTCGTACTCATCTTCTACATTACGACGATTCAAAATAAGTCCTTTTACGCTCGCATAGCCGCGGTTTTGGAAGTTCTGTACAGCCCTATAAATATTATGGGCGGCATAAAGGGACATTTTTTCTCCCGATGTAACAATACAAACTTCTTCGGCATATCCGTCACGAATAGGAGCAGAAAAGCCGCCGCATACAACGTCTCCCAAGACATCGTACAAAACAATTTCGGGATTTATTTTTTCAAACACTTCCAATTCGTCTATTAAATCGAAGGTGGCGATAATACCGCGTCCGGCACAACCGAGCCCCGGCGTGGGTCCTCCCGTTTCCATACAAAAAACATGTCCGAATCCGTAGGCTCCGATGTGTTCAAAATCGGGGGCCTCCGTATACTCTCGATAATAGTCCATAACAGGCATGAGCGGCTTGCCGCCCAATAAATTCATCGTCGAGTCTGCCTTCGGATCGCACCCGATTTGAATAACTCTTTTGCCCGTTCGAGCAAAGGCGGCAGCCAAGTTTGACGTAGTCGTCGATTTACCGATACCGCCTTTACCGTATATAGCCAGTTTTTTCATAATATACTCCCGGATTATAAAGTCTTCGCCCATTCTTCAATAAATCCGCCTATAAAAAGCGGCATTTCATCCCTGTACCGACGGCCGGAATAGGCTTCATGCGGAAAGGAGACGAATCGTTTCTCTTCTTTCGGTAACAAATGTGCGTAAATAGGGTCGGCTATAATTTTCTTTGCAGCCTTGCAGGCCTGCCGTAATTCATCCTCTACACTGATAATATCCATGTCTTTCAAGAGTAAATTCGGTGCATCAGCCAAGGGACAAATAAGGCGGATATTTTTTATGCCTTTTTCAATTTCCAAATAACGACGCAAAGATAAAATCCTCACAGGCTCGCCGATAAGCAGTATATCGCAAGAATCGTCGCTTTGTCGGCTCTCATTCTTCCATGCATTGAGATCAGCCATGGCAAACTTCACCTTACGTAACGACTCTTCTCCCGTAAGTCCCGTTAAATACGTCGAGTCACCGCTCTTCAAAGCCTTCAACCACGGCTCTACGGCAGCACGTCCTGCGGGAATTCCCACTACATAGGGAATATCGTACTTTTCCTTCATGTACTGGGCTGCATAAAGACCCGTAGAAGACACGACGGCATTAACATCCCCTTCAGCGGCAAGAGACATATTGTCGAGAGAATCGCCCATAGACCAGGATGAATGCACCTTAAGTCCCGCCTCTTCAATCAGTTTTTTCAGTTCCGTCGCATTGCCGACAACGGAAAAATCCAGCGGTGTCAAGCCGAGTATATTGACTCTTACTGCCGGTTTCTGCGGCTTTACTCGCGGCGACTTTACAAATTCTTTCACCAATCGTAAATAAGCTTCACCGGCTCCGGGCAAATAACTGTGAATACCGTCTGTCCTAAAGGACAAAACGGGAAGACCCGTACGTTGTCTCAAGATCCGTTCAATAGCCCGAAAATCTGTACCTATGGCATTCGGCATAGGACTGCCGCCGACGGCAATAAAGGCCGGACAAGTTTCCTCGGCAGCTGCCGCCACCTCGTCAATGAGGCGCATATCATTGCCCTGAATCGTGTCGATTTCACAAAGTCCCGAAATATATACCATAGACGGCGTGTCATACCAACGCGGTTCGTCATGTGTACTATATGTAGAGTTACAACCCGATGCGTCATGCATAACTACAAGACCGCCCAGTTCATATAAAGCTGAGGCGATGCCGAACATATCGACCGCATAAGTAGACAATATTTGTTGTGCCTGTTTCATGCCCGACACCCCCAAGCCTTGATTTGAATAAGGGACTGTACATCCTGCTCCGTCCCTACAGCGATTATCATCATATCCATGAGCTTCAAAAGCCCCATATATCCGTACAGGCCGCTGTTCTCAATAAGATTCACAAAGTGTTTTGTTCCTGTAAAATAGGCTGCTTTTTGCCCGATAGCCAAGACGGGGCCGTGATTTTTCACTTCGTCTCTCGGCAAAAGGCGACGTTTATAATGCAAGGTCGAGCGTAACGACAAGCCGGGGTAATGCTCTTTAAGAAAATAAAAATCAGCCTCTTCCGCCCTATCGACAGCATCCAAATAGACGGCAAAGACATCTATATCATGAGTCAGCAAAAACCGTGCCAATGACAAGGGACGCGGCGTGGCCGAAGAGTCAATGGCTACGCGCATTCCTTTTAAGATGTCTTTAAGCTGCCTTACCTTATTTTCAATTTTCTTTTCATACGTATCACAATCGGGCAAAGTCGCCCCGAAACGCTTCGCTGCCTTCTCTAAAAGTAAGCGTATCTCAAAAACATTGTAAGAATAGGGCAAATATACAGCGTCCCTCTCCAATCTTCGAGCCGTATCTTCCGCTGCCGAGCGAGAGTTTTCCAAGAAAAAAATCTCCGCCTGCGCCGCACCTAAATCCTTATAGTCGGCATAGGTTTGACAGTCTGCAAAGTCCCCGATTTCCCACCCGGCATCAACAAGCATTCGCACCAATTCCGACTC
>NZ_JAQCUN010000098.1:291-4891 GCF_027685385.1 Megasphaera sp. AF13-6AC | reverse complement strand
TTACAATGGCCTTGGCCTTCTTCATCGCCGGCACCCAGTCGGGAGCCGTCATGGTCGTAACTAGAATTTCTCCTTCTTTAAATTCATCAATACGCGAGGGATCCAAAATAACGTGAGCCTTACCTGCTGCTTTTCCGGGGCTTGCAGGCAAGCCTTTAACGACGACAACACGTTCCGACGTAACTTCCATGGTTTCACCTTCCGTTGCGGGTTTCTTTTCCTTATTTTTCTTCGACCAAACTGTTTCGGGACGAGCTTGGAGCAACCAAATCTTATCGTTCCGTTCATCAACGCCCCATTCCATATCCATGTAACAACCGTAGTGTTTTTCTATGGCTTTAGCATATGATGCCAATTCTTTAATCTGCTCTTCTGTCAAGACTTGCACCTTTTGCAAATCTTCAGGAACAGGCAATTCTTCGCAATCTCCACCGGCTTTGCGAACAAGTTGAATGGGCTTCGTATTTACCATAGTCGATACGATGCTTAAATCATCCTTTTTAACCCGGAAGTTATCGGGTGTAACAGTACCTTGCACAACATATTCGCCCAGGCCCCAAGCGCCTTCAATAGTAATCGTCGAATCGTCGCCGGTTACAAGGTCAACAGTAAACATGACACCTGCGCTCTTAGAGAATACCATCATTTGAATAGCTGCACTCAAGGCTACTTCCAAGTGGTCAAATCCTTTTTTCGTGCGATAGTATGTAGCTCTGTCCGTAAAAGTAGATGCATAACATTCTTTTACCTTCTGAATAACCATATCGGCGCCGCGTACATTCAAATATGTATCCTGTTGGCCGGCAAAGGATGCGTCAGGCAAGTCTTCAGCGGTAGCACTGGAGCGAACAGCCACGAAAGGATCCTGTTCGCCTACTTTTTGACCCAGCTCTTCATACCCTTTTCGAATCGATTCGGCCAATTTCGGCGGCATCGGAGCGGCACAGACGGCTTCACGAATCTTAGCTGTTACTATACGAAGTTGCACGGGATCTTCGACATCCGTCAATTCTTCAAGCATTTCTTTAATCTGTTTATCAAGACCTGTTTCGGTCATGAAATATCTATATCCTGCCGCTGTCGTAGCAAAACCGTACGGTACCGGCACGTTTGTAGCCGACGTCAATTCACCTAAAGACGACGATTTACCTCCGACTAAGTCCACATCTTCACGACGAAGTTCGTCAAACCATAAAATAAAAGCACTGTTTCTGTCCATGGCTCTACCTCCCGATAATCGGATATATTATTCGTAAACACTGAATTTATTACTTTGCTTCTTTATGGTATATTATTTAAATTTAAATGTCAACTACTTTATGCCAAAAGG
This sequence comes from Megasphaera sp. AF13-6AC, assembly GCF_027685385.1. Classification (NCBI taxonomy): domain Bacteria; kingdom Bacillati; phylum Bacillota; class Negativicutes; order Veillonellales; family Veillonellaceae; genus Megasphaera; species Megasphaera sp. AF13-6AC. The sequence goes on along the minus strand of NZ_JAQCUN010000098.1, from coordinate 3,561 downwards.
TGTGTTTTTAGATATTTAGTATACTCTATATTTTATCTGCTGACTTTCCGAAAACTGCCATTATAGAGATTTATATGATATCTATGCCTTTTATCATATTTTTTCAAAATAAATTTCCCTTTCCTATATTAGATGATATATAATAGGAACGATAATATCGACGTAATATGCCTTAAACGGCCTTGCGCCTTAATCGAACACCCAATAGGAGGATATGATGTATACACCCAGACATAGAGTTCGAACGAAAAAGAAAGGGCCTTTTCGTTCTATTCGCGTCATGGCGGCTCTAGTGCTCGTCATTATTGCAGGCCTCATGTTCGGCTATATATTCGCGGCATACCAAAGCTTACCTGAAGTAGGTAATAACATGCGGCCTGCCGTTTCATCACAGGTTTTTGACAGTCAGGGAAAGCTGATTACGACTCTGCACTCCGATCAGAACCGGCTGCCCATTGATATTAACAAGGTCCCGAAAAACTTGCAGAACGCCTTTATTGCCGCCGAAGATAATCGATTCTACGACCATATCGGTGTCGATCCCATCGGGATTTTACGTGCCGTCGTAACCAACTTGACTAATCGCGGTATTGCTCAAGGCGGCAGTACGATTACTCAACAGTTAGCTAAGAATGCTTTTTTATCCCAAGACCAGACATTAAAACGTAAAATTCAGGAAGCCATCTTAGCTCTTGAATTGGAACGTAAGTACAGCAAAAAAGAAATTCTGGAAATGTACATGAATCAGATTTATTTTGGTCGCGGCGCTTACGGCATTCAGACGGCGGCCCACACATACTTCGGCAAAGATGTAGGCGATCTTACTCTGGCCGAATGCGCTATGATTGCAGGCCTACCGAAGAGCCCCAACTACTATTCCTCCAGTGTTAATGAAGCCACCGCCCGTAAAAACGTAGTGGTAGGCCAAATGGAAAAATACGGATACATTACACCTTCCCAAGCGGAAGAAGCTAAAAAATCAAGTCTGGATATTAAGCAAAAATCGACAAGCAATACAACGGACGAAACGGCATACTTCATCGACTATGTTACTCAGGAAATAGCACAAAAGTACGGTGACGACGCGCTTTACAAAGATGGATTGAAGATTTACACGACTCTTGATACGGATAAACAGCATGCAGCCGTTCAAGCTATGCGCCATCTCCCGGAAACACATACGGATGATCAGGGACTTACTCAACCGCAAGGAGCCATTATCTCTATTGACCCGAAAACAGGCCATATCCTTGCCATGGTCGGCGGCCGCGGCCAAGACAGCTTTAATCGTGCCAGCATGGCAGTTCGCCAACCCGGTTCGGCATTTAAGCCCTTCGTTTATATGACGGCTATGGAACACGACATGACGCCCGATACGATAATGGAAGATAAGAAGGTTGAATACGGCGGGTGGTCACCGCACAATGCCGACAACAGCTACCAGGGTCGCATGCCCTTATGGAAAGCCCTGGCTTTATCCGTAAATACGGTCGCCGTTCAATTAGCTGACAAGGTCGGCCCGTCCAATGTCATTGCCAACGCCAAAAAGCTGGGTATTACAACCTTGGTGGAAGACGGCAGTCCCAACGATGATAACTTGGCTTCAGCCGCCCTCGGCGGTTTGACCAAGGGCGTCACCCCGCTGGAAATGGCGGCAGCTTACGGTGCCTTTGCCAATAAGGGCGTATATATAAAGCCGACGGCTATCGTAAAGATTCTCGACCGCAACGGCAACGTTTTGGAAGATAACTCTTCGGATGTGCAAAAAACTCAAGTTATGTCCGAAAAGACGGCCTACGAAATGACCAGTATGCTCGAAGGAGTTATTACAAGAGGTACGGGTACGGCCGCTTCCATCGGCAGGCCGGCGGCCGGCAAAACCGGTACGACCGACGACAATCATGATGCTTGGTTTATCGGCTATACACCTGATATTGTGACGGCCGTTTGGGTTGGAGATGACACGGGAAGTCAAAGTCTCGGAGAAATTTACGGCGGTACTGTACCTGCACAGATTTGGCATGACTACATGGCTTCTGCCGTCAGCGGCACATCTGCTGATGATTTCGATGTCCCTGCCGGTATGGGAAAAGCTTACTACGAAGAACCTAAAGAAGCCGTCAAATCTGATAAAAAGAACGATAAAGAAGACAAAAAAGAAGAGTCCGCCTCAAAGGATGACTCTTCAAAACAATCCGTTTCGGACAAACCGCAAAAGCGAAAATCATCTAAGCGCTAAAAACGCTCCCGCCGACGGCACCGGAAAGTTAACCCCTACTTTCCGGTGCCGTTTTGTCAACGGGAGCGTTTTTTATTTTTTTTACGCAGCCTGTCGTTTATCTGTCACTTTATGAACAAGGACAGATAGTAGGACAACTGCAACAATTACGGGGAAGGTAATTCCCAAAGGGGTATCCCAATCGAGAAGTTGCCGATAAAGGCAAAAACCTATAGCCCATAAAACTAAATTCGTAAGATTCACACTCGTGTCTCTGCGGTCAGCATGCAATACAAAATAATCGGCTATTAAGACAGCTGTCATAGGGGCAAAGACAGAACCGATGAAATAAAGAAAATCCTGAAAAGCATCTGTATCGAAAAAGACAGCCAGTATCACGCCCAGAACACAGGTCACTAAGGCACAAGGCGTATCTTTTACTCGAGGAGAAATGGAAGAAGCGCTGATGCCGGCTGACAGAGCATCCAGAAAAGTCGTCGTAACGGTCGACAACAAAACGATTAAGATACCCATACCGCCGAGACCGGCAGCAGCCATAACCGCCGCCAAGTCATCACTTCCCAAATAAATAACGGCTCCCATACCGATAAAGAACATCCAACAGCTGGCTATAAAATAAGACAGGCAGGAACTGACCGTCACTTTCACGGGAGATTCGGCCGTACGCGTATAGTCGGCAATAAGAGGCAACCACGACAAGGGCATGGCTACAGCCAACTCTACTGCTCCGCCGAAGGTTATATCCCCGCTCACAGGTTGGGGAATACCGTCAAAAACAAGACGACTTAAAAACAGGGTGAGAAGAAGCAAGGCTGCCATAATAACACGGTTAACCTTATCCAAGTTCTTAATACCCAATAAAATCCAAAGAGCAATTCCTGCACCGGAGATAACACTCCACACTGCATTGCCCCAAGGCACTAAAGCATCCGCCGAAGTAGCCGCAGTCGCAATCATGACAGCTGTCCAGCCGATTAGCTGAATAACATTCAGCAAGGCAAACCAAAGCCTTCCCTTACTGCCGAAAGCCA
>NZ_JAQCUN010000098.1:0-281 GCF_027685385.1 Megasphaera sp. AF13-6AC | reverse complement strand
ACTGCCGAAAGCCATCCCTACGGTTTCCATGGACCCCACACCGGTCCTGGCTCCGATCAGTCCGGCTGCAAACATAACGGCGCCGCCGATTAAATGGCCGATTAATATAGCCGTCGCCCCTTCGATAAAACCCAAGGGTGCTACGAGCATGCCTGTCAAAATTTCGGCAATGGAAATACCGGCCCCGAACCATAACAGCCCGTTACTTACTACTGAAGTTTTCATACACACAACCCCTCTCTTCAAGGGGTGCAAAAAACGGCCGCCTGAAAGACGACCGT
>NZ_JAQCUN010000097.1:0-5029 GCF_027685385.1 Megasphaera sp. AF13-6AC | reverse complement strand
TCGAATCCTGCTAGGCGCACCATATTAAAAGGCTCACTACTCGGTTAGTGAGCCTTTTTTGAAGGAGTGTTCCATGGATAAGCGTGCTCGCGAACAACAGACAATGGAAGAAATGATTAAAATTTATTGCCACGGTCTTCACCATACCAAAAAAGGAACTCTCTGTCCCGTATGCACAAGTTTGCTTCAATATACAAGGGAACGAATCGCCCGTTGTCCTCATATGGAGACAAAGACCTTCTGTGCTTTTTGCAAGACTCATTGTTACTCTCCGACACGACGTGAAGAAATTCGTGCCGTCATGCGCTACAGCGGTCCGCGTATGATGCTTACGGCACCGGTAGCGACACTGCACCATTTATATCTGTCCATTCTGCATAAGCTGAAAAGTTCAAATCATAAAGATTAGCCCCCGAGCGAAACACAGATATACGAAAACCCCGACTCCTATGAGCCGGGGTTTTATCTATTTCCTATAGTTTTCGTTCAATGGCAATGGTCTTACAAATATCCGAAGCCGTATTCTTTCCTTCTCTATGGTCGCTGGGCGTACGGGGAATGGAAAAGGTATAGCGACCGTCATGAAACTGCAGTTTAAAGTGAGGGCCTTCATCAATAACGGTAAAGCCCAAGTCTTTTAACCGAGCCTGTTCACTGCTGCTCATGCGGCAGCCCCGCCCGAAGAGGTCGCGAATACTGCGAGCTATCTTTTCACCTTCACCGACACGAGGATTGGCTTGCAGTAAGTCTTCAATAAGCGTATAAGGGCGTGACGTTTCTTCATAGCGGTTCTTTACTTGCGATAAGATGCTGTAAAGAAGGTCATTGGTTTCACCGTCGTAGAAATCTTTTTCCTCGCCGCGGCAGTAGAATGCCTCTCCTCCGGCACTGTCCGCCAAGGAGGCCGTCATGGCATCCAAACGGGCACGCAATATATAGTTTTGGGAACTCAATTCTTCTACCTGCTGCTGGAGTTCTTTATTTTCCTGATCAAAGGCTTCCATGTACAGGTCCAGTTGTTCTTGTGCCTGAGTACCCTCTCCGTGCAAACCTTGCAGGCTTTGCTTGGCCTTATGGCTGTTAACCTGTGTCCAGTTATAGTCGGATACGTCGGACCGAGTGATGAGCATACTCCAGATGTCGGCAATAATAGCATCGGCCATGGCTTTACCGTCACGGTTATAGTCTACCGGAGCATGACGACGGTAATCGGTCGTGCCGGGAAAATAGATGCCTGCATAGCCGTTGTGCACGTTATTTTCATGTGTTCGTTCCCGCAGTACCCAAGACGTATTTTTATCTGTTTCTACCAATACATGAGCCACTCCACCAAGTTTTTTAGCCAAGTAATTCGGAGGGACAACGGTCCTGCCGTTTTCACCGACACTCAGATAGACAATGGGAAGACTGTAATCGGCAGTGCCGTTCATAACAGCTACAGCCGTATCTACATAGCCTTCTTCAACGATGTAATACTCACTTTGAATGGCAAAGGGTCCGTCGTTACGACAGTATCCGTTTTCCATACAAGTACGTACAATATATGGCTTGTTTCCTGACGGCAGATCTCGGGGCGTAAAGGAATCGACCATACGTTGCAGTTGAACCAAAAACTGTTTGGTACCGTCTTTGTCGATATAGATGCAATCACTTTGCCAGCACTTATTACCCTCACGATCTTCCAAACGACAGGCCAGAACATCTACCTTAGGGTCCGTAAATATTTTAAAAGAAACAGTCGTGTTTCCGCTTGCAAAGACCTTATCTCCGTCATTTATGGTATATTCCAGATTTTCAAAGCCGTAATGAGGACTTCCCGTAATCCATTCTCTGATGAGTTCGATAATATCCTCTTTGATTACCGACTCTTTAAGGGGTAATCGCGTACTGAATAAGAGCATGACCGTCACCTTTCCGTTTCTTTTCCGTCGTCTGCGGCTTGTATGCCGTCGTACATGTATTTGTATTGTATCTTATATGTAATACGTTTGTCATATTACTTGTGCGAATATTCTCATATTCTTAAACAACGAAAGGCTATGCTCTTTCGAGCATAGCCTTTCGTTTATCTACTATGTAATTCTCTGTCCAGCTTTTGCAGTCGTGCAATTCGATCCTGTGTCGACGGATGGGTACTGAAGAGTTTGGCAATACCGCTACCAACTCCGGCAAAGGGGTTGATGATACACATGTGAGCCGTCGACTCCGTAGCGCCGGGCAATACTCTTCTGTGTGCATAGGCATCAATCTTCGCCAAGGCGCTTGCCAGTGCCAGAGGATCTCCCGTTAGTCTGCCGCCCGCGTCGTCAGCCATATATTCACGTGTTCTTGAAACGGCCAACTGAACCATAGTCGCTGCCAAGGGGGCGATGATAATGGAAGCAAGCAAGCCGATAATACCGCCACCGTTTTCATCATCATTATCGCGACCGCCGCCAAAAATAGCCGCCCACTGCAATATATTAGCTAAATAGGACACGGCGGTAGCAAAGGTGGCCACAATGGTGCTGATGAGAATATCACGATGTTTGATATGAGACATTTCGTGAGCCAGCACACCGCGAATCTCTTCATCGTCAAGCATGGTCAAAATTCCTTCCGTAGCCGCTACGGCTGCGTGGGAAGGACTTCTCCCCGTCGCAAAAGCATTGGGTACGTCAGAAGCGATAACGTATACTCGCGGCACAGGTAAGCCGTCGCGCTTGGCCAAATCCTGTACAATATGATAGAGTCGACTGTCGGAACCCACTTCTCTGGCATTATACATACGCAATACCATGGAGTCGCTGAACCAGTAGGAAAAGACATTGATCCCTATGGCAAAAACCAGAGCAAAGGTCATGCCCGACCTGCCACCAGCCACATACCCCAGGGCCAGAAAAATGACGCCCATGAGGGTCATAAAAAATACGGTCTTTATATTATTCATAGGTCATTCCTTCTTTTTAATTTTTAAAGTCAAAAGGTTAAACTTATATTCATATTATACGTAAAATCAGAATAAAAGTCAATTTCCCTCTATAAATGAAAAAAGCCCGCAAGGGGCTTTTTTCTTGTATTTATTAGGCATAAGATAGGGGGAGTTTATCTATTTGCCTAATTCGCTGTGTAATACTTCACCCAACCGTTTGATGCCTTCTTCAATTCTTTCGGGAGGCATGTTCGAATAGTTGAGGCGGAAGTGGTTGGCGTTACCGCCGTTCGGGTAGAAGGGACCGCCGGGAACGTATGCTACTTGACGATCGAGTACCTTAGGCATCAATTCTTTAGCATCCATGCCTTCCGGCAAGGTTACCCAAGTGAAGAGACCGCCTTCAGGATAGGTGAAGGTAATGCCTTCGGGGAAATATTTCTTCATGCAGTCATACATGAGGGTACGACGTTCGCCGTAGAGTTTGCGAATCGTAGCTACGTGTTTGTCCAAATCAAACATATCCATGTAGTATGCCGCCTGGCGCTGGCCGAAGGAGGAGGTCTGTAAGTCTACAGCCTGTTTCAATTTAATGACTTTGTCGATAACTTCGGGGTTGGCAACCATCCAACCGATACGGAACCCGGGCATGAAAATTTTCGAGAACGAACCGAGGAAGATTACATTCCCCTTGGTATCCAAGGATTTCAAGGTCGGTACGCGTTCGCCGTCATAGCGAAGTTCACCGTACGGATTATCTTCAATAACGGGAATTTCGTATTTATTCATAATGTCCATAACCGCTTTGCGGCGTTCTAAGGGCCACGTAATACCCGTCGGGTTCTGGAATTCGGGAATAACATACATGAGGCGAACTCTGTCGTTTTCAGCCAAGATTTTTTCGAGTGCTTCGGGAACGATACCCTTATCGTCCGTCGGTACTTCGATGAATTTCGGGAAGTTCAGCTTGAATGCGTTAATAGCACCCAAATACGTCGGGCTTTCAACCAATACAATGTCGTCTTTATTAAGGAAAATCTGACCCAATAAGGATAAGCCCTGCTGAGAGCCGGCCGTAACGATCAAATCTTCAAAAGTACAGTCAATATCAAAGGCCGATTTCATGCGTTTCGCAATTTTTTCACGCAAGGGATTGTAGCCTTCCGTCGTGCCGTACTGTACGGCTTGGCGTCCTTCTTTTCTGAGGATTTCCACATCTACTTTTTCCATATCCTCAATGGGGAACAATTCCGGAGCAGGAAGACCGCCGGCAAAGGAAATAATTTCCGGCATAGTAGTGAGTTTAAGCAATTCACGAATTTCCGATGCTTTCAGGCTCATTGCCACATCAGAGAACTTCATACACAATCACTCCTTTAAATAAAATAAACGTATAACTATGATTTGAGTGTATCATAGATATACGTTTAACGCAATCATGTATGTGCTGAAAAATGCAATAATACCTTTTTTTTATCGACTTTCATAGCATCGACTAATTCGGTAATGGATGAAAATTTTTTCTCATCCCGCAGCCTTTTATAAAAACGCAGGGTCACGGTTTTCCCGTAAATATCGCCCGACCAGTCGAGAATATGCGTCTCCACGCGTCTGTATTGACGCGTAAACGTAGGATTATTACCTATATTGGTCATAGCGGGCCATTCTTTTCCGTCCAAGACGACGCCGGTTACATATACACCGTCGGGTGGCAGAGCCGCTTTCGGCGGAATAAGCATATTCGCCGTAGGAAATCCTATGGTCCTTCCCCGCCGATCGCCGGATACGACTTCGGCTCGAAGTTCGAACGGTCGTCCCAAAAGAGCCATGGCCGCTTGCATTTTTCCCTCGGCAATGAGTCCGCGTATGACCGTTGAACTGACCGGGTAGTCGGACTGCGGCGCTTCAACCAGGTCGAGAACACGTACGGGAATATGGGCATCTCCCATAGATTGCACGAGGGTCTCAGTATTGCCTGCCGCCTTTTTACCGTACGTAAAGTTCGTGCCTACAACGATCTCCGACGGAGAGAGGTATTTAATCAGACAGGCACAAAAATCTTCAGGCGATTGGTTGAGCAGTTCCTGCGTCATAGGCAACATGATGAGACCGTCAATG
>NZ_JAQCUN010000096.1:2553-5135 GCF_027685385.1 Megasphaera sp. AF13-6AC | reverse complement strand
ACGGATATTCAAGGCATGGAAGATGCTTTGGGTGATATGGACTTCAAGGTAGCCGGCACGACAAAGGGCGTTACGGCTATTCAAATGGATATTAAAATCAAGGGCCTCAGTCGTGAAATCCTTGATACGGCTTTGAAACAGGCTCATGAAGGACGCCTTCACATTATGGATAAGATGTTGGCGGTCCTCGATGCACCGCGTAAGGAATTATCCCCCTATGCACCGCGCATTATTACCATGCAGGTACATCCTGACAAGATCCGCGATATCATCGGGCCGGGCGGCAAGATGATTAAACAGATTACGGAAGAAACGGGTGCCAAAATCGACATTGACGATACGGGCCTCGTATACATCGCTTCCGTAGACGGAGAAGGCGGCGCTAAGGCTAAGGAATGGATTGAAAATCTGACGAAGGACGTAGAAGTCGGCGAAACCTATGTCGGCAAGGTTACGCGCCTTATGGCATTCGGTGCCTTTGTAGAAGTTCTGCCCGGTAAAGAAGGCTTGGTTCATATTTCCCAACTTGCGACGGAACGGGTGGAAAAGGTAGAAGACGTTGTCAACGTAGGCGATGAAATTGTCGTTAAATGCGTAGAAATCGACAGCCAGGGACGCATTAACCTGTCCCGTAAGGTCGTATTGACGGGCGAAGACGGCGACTTCAAGAGTCGTGATCGCGGCGACAGAGGCAATCGCGGTCACAGAGACGGTCATCGGAGATAATGATGAGACAGCGCGGATTTGAAATCGTTTCGGCTTATGCCGGACAAGGCATCCACATACCGTCCCGAAAGACGGCTAAAAGTGCGGGCTATGATTTGGAAGCGGCAGAAACGATGGTCTTGGCACCTCATGCCGTAACCGTCGTTCCTACGGGTCTTAAGGCCTATATGGGCGATGACGAATATCTGTCCGTCTTTATTCGCTCATCCTTGGCCTTTAAAAAAGGTCTCATGCTCGCTAACAGCACGGGCATTGTGGATAGCGATTACTATAATAACCCCGACAATGAAGGGCATATTATGATTGCCTACTACAACACGGGTGATACGCCCTATACGGTTGAAAAGGGTGATCGTATCGGTCAGGGGATTTTTATGAAATACTTAACGATCGATGAAGACGCCGCATCGGGAATGCGGACGGGCGGCATCGGCAGTACAGGTAAATAAGTTAGCGGAAAGAGGCACTCTACTGTATAATAACAGTGTGGTGCCTTTTTTTGTATTGTAAAGGAGGATACACATGAGTATCAGTACGGAAAAAATGATAGACAGTCAAGATATTTTTAAAGGACATGTATTGCATCTGACCTTGGATACAGTACGTATTAACGATACAGATCAGACTTCGACGCGAGAAGTGGTACGTCATAAAGGAGCTTGCGCCATCTTGCCGATTACGCCGGAAGGAAAGATCATTCTCGTGCGCCAGTATCGGTATGCACCGGATGAGGTACTCCTGGAAATTCCGGCGGGGAAAATAGACAGTAAGGAAGAAAACCCCTTGCATTGTGCAGCTCGTGAGCTGGAAGAAGAAGCGGGCGTTACAGGTGAGCTCATTCCTTTGGGACATGTTTATACGTCACCGGGTTTTTCGGATGAATGCCTCTACTTATATGCGGCACGGAATCTGAAAAAGGGGACTCAGCACTTGGATGAAGATGAATTTATGAATATTGAATATTACACGCCTGAAGAAGTGGAAAAGATGATAGACAATAATGAAATCGTCGACTCGAAGACCATTGCCTGCTTCTTCAAGGCTCGTAAGTACATGCTCGGAAAATAAGCGGGCAGGGGGACATTATGAAACGTTTTAAAAGAATAATTGTCATCGTAACGGACAGTGTCGGTGCCGGCGGAGCTCCCGATGCCGAACGCTTCGGGGATGAAGGGGCCGATACGTTAAAGCATATTGATGAAGCCGTACCGGGTGGTCTTAAGATACCGAATCTGCGCCGCCTCGGTTGGGAAAAGGCGACACACATTCATCCCGAAGGCGTGAAAATCGTCGGTTCGTACGGACGTATGAGAGAAATCTCCAACGGCAAGGATACGACGAGCGGCCACTGGGAATTTATGGGAAATTCCGTAGAAAATCCTTTCCCCGTCTTTTACGACGCCTTCCCGCAAGATTTACTGGATACGTTTACGAAAAAAACGGGACACGGTTGGCTCGGTAACGAAGTGGCCGATACGTTAAAGCATATTGATGAAGCCGTACCGGGTGGTCTTAAGATACCGAATCTGCGCCGCCTCGGTTGGGAAAAGGCGACACACATTCATCCCGAAGGCGTGAAAATCGTCGGTTCGTACGGACGTATGAGAGAAATCTCCAACGGCAAGGATACGACGAGCGGCCACTGGGAATTTATGGGAAATTCCGTAGAAAATCCTTTCCCCGTCTTTTACGACGCCTTCCCGCAAGATTTACTGGATACGTTTACGAAAAAAACGGGACACGGTTGGCTCGGTAACGAAGTGGCGTCGGGAACGGAAATTATTGCTCGCCTCGGTCCTGAACATTTGAAGACGAAAAAGCCCATTGTCTATACATCGGCAGACAGTGTCTTTCAG
>NZ_JAQCUN010000096.1:0-2543 GCF_027685385.1 Megasphaera sp. AF13-6AC | reverse complement strand
TGTTGCCGGTGTTATGGGCGGCTTCGATTCGGAAGTAACGGAAGAAACCACAACGGTTGTCTTGGAATGCGCATCTTTTAAGGGGTCTTCTATTCGTAAGACCGGACGTGCGTTGGGACTTCGTTCCGAAGCGTCGGCTCGTTTTGAACGAGGACTCGATTCGGAAGGTTGTGTTCACTCCCTTAATCGGGCGGCTCAGTTGTTGCAACAAATGGGGGATTGTGAAGTAGCGGCCGGAGTCATTGACGAATATGTACATCCTCAAGAAGTTCGTCGCATCGACTTTACATCACAGCGGGTCAATGACTTCCTCGGTACGGATATTTCGGAAGAAGATATGATTTCCATCTTGGCAACCTTGGGCTTTAAGACGGAAAAACACGACAAGGTATTGACGGCTGTTGTGCCGACATGGCGTATCGATTGTACGGAAATGCCCGATATTGCAGAAGAAGTAGCCCGTATTTACGGATATGAGAATATTCAGTCTACCCGTCCTCTCAGTAATATTTCGGAAGGCCAGGAAGGATTTGAACACGCTGTTCGGGAACATATTTCGTCCGTCTTGAGTCGCAGCGGTTTGAATGAAACGGTAACGTTCAGCTTTATGAGTGCCGATTCGCTGAAAAAACTCCTCTTTAAAGAAGACGACGCTCATTATCAGGCCGTGCCTATATTGAATCCTATTACGGAAGAATTCCCCCTCATGAGGACCACCCTGTTGCCGTCTCTGATGGATGTACTCGTACGTAATCAGGCTGTAAAAAATGATCGAGTGGCTATTTATGAAGTTGCATCTACATATCGTCCCAAGAGCCTTCCCGTTACGGAATTGGTTGATGAAAACAGGGAAATTACGGGCCTTTTATACGGGAATCGGACACAGGCAAGCTGGCCGTATAAAGCGGAAGGCTTCGATTTCTACGACGTAAAAGGTTTGATGGAAGCCGTTCTGACAAGCTTGGGCATTCATGCACAGTTGCGGGTCTCCGATTATGCCCCCTTACATCCCGGTAAGGCGGCTGAATATGTTGTAGGCGACACGGTTCTTTGCCGTTTCGGCGAACTTCATCCGCAGTGCGTCGATAACTACGACGTTGCAGGACCCGTATATGTCTTTGAAATGTACTTGAAGGACCTCTTGCCTTTAATCAACCTCATTCCCGACTATCACAAAGTAGGCAAGTTCCCGGCTCTTACCCGTGACCTGGCCGTACTCGTGCCGATTAGTGCCAAGCATGCCGACTTGCTGAATATCATTCGTGAAAAGGGCGGTCAGTATTTGGAAGGCGTACATCTCTTCGACGTATATTCAGGAGAACAGGTTCCTCGCGGTTTTGTAAGCCTTGCTTTCGCCTTGACCTTCCGTTCTGCTGAAGGGACCTTGTCCGATGCGGATATTCAACAACCCGTTACGGACATTCTTGAAGAATTACAAGAAAAAGCCGGGGCAAAACTTCGTTAGCCTTATTTTGCATAATAACTACAAGGCTCTGCCTTTACAGGCAGAGCCTTGTAGTGTATAATAAGCCGTGTCGTACGGGCACCGGGTGTATCGATCACTCCGACGAACACGCAGTGCTTGGTGAATTTTATATTACAGGAGGAATTACAATGTTAAGCGTAGAAGAAAAACAAGCTATTGTTGCCAAATTCGGCACAAACGAAAAAGACACGGGGTCTCCGGAAGTACAGATCGCGCTCCTTACGAGCCGTATCCTTTATTTGACGGACCACCTTCGCAGTCATAAAAAGGACCATGCGTCCCGTCGCGGTTTGTTGAAACTTGTCGGCCAGCGCCGTAACTTACTTGCATATTTGCAAAAACATGACTTGGAACGTTACCGTGCTATTCTCGAAAAACTCAACCTGCGTAAATAATTGCACGAACTGAGGCTGATGTATAGACACATCAGCCTCTTTTTTGGATAGTAGATATAAGGAGGAAAGGGAATGGAAGAAAAAATATTCCAAATGGATTTTGCCGGCCGACCGCTTACCGTGGAAGTCGGTAAATTGGCAAAACAGTCTAGCGGTGCCGCTTTGGTACGTTACGGCGATACGGCCGTCTTCGTATCGGCAACAGGATCGAAAGAAGCACGTGAAGATGCGGATTTTTTCCCCTTAACCGTAGATTATGAAGAAAAAATGTATGCTGTTGGTAAGATTCCCGGCGGCTTTATAAAAAGAGAAGGCAAACCGCCCGAATCGGCGACCTTGTTTGCTCGCCTTATTGACCGTCCTATTCGGCCCTTGTTCCCGAAAACGTATCGTCATGACGTACATGTCGTAGCCTATGACTTTGCAGTTGACCACGATAACGCTCCGGAAATTGCGGCTATGATCGGTGCATCTGTCGCCTTATGCATGTCTCACATTCCCTTTGCAGGGCCGATTGCGGGCGTTCGTGTCGGTCGTATAGACGGTAATTTTATTATTAACCCTACAGTGGAACAGAGTGAAAAGAGCGACATGGATATTGTCGTAGCCGGCACAAAAGACGCTATTCTCATGGTTGAAGGCGGCGCTAAAGAAGTACCGGA
>NZ_JAQCUN010000095.1:0-5180 GCF_027685385.1 Megasphaera sp. AF13-6AC | reverse complement strand
GAGTTCGTCGGTATTATCGGGCATACCGGTTCGGGAAAATCGACTCTCGTACAACTTTTAAACGGGTTATTGCAGCCTACGGACGGAACAGTTTATGTAGACGGCACGGATTTGTCCTGTAAGTCTAAGGAAGCCGTTGCGGCTCGCCGACGTGTAGGTATGGTTTTTCAGTATCCGGAATATCAATTATTTGAAGAAACGGTAGCTGACGACATCGCTTTCGGACCAAAAAACTACGGTCTTTCGGAAGCGGAAGTTACAGAGCGCGTAAAAGAGGCTATGGATTTTGTCGGTTTGGATTATGAAACGTACGGAAAACGCTCTCCTTTTCGCTTGAGCGGCGGGCAAATGAGACGAGTGGCCATTGCGGGAATTATTGCCATGCGTCCCCGCTACCTGATTCTTGATGAACCTTCAGCAGGGTTGGACCCGGTAGGACGACGGGAGATTTTCGGACAGATTGAACGACGTTATAAAGAAACGGGGATTACGGTAGTCTTAGTGTCTCATAATATGGAGGATGTTGCGGCTCTGGCCAATCGCCTGATTATACTTAATCACGGTGAAATTGCGGCTGACGGTGTACCGACGGACATTTTTGCAACGGAGCGGGATGTTTTACGGGCGGCCGGGGTTGATGTACCTCCTGTTACGCATGTATTGCAGTATTTGAAAGGGCGGGGACTTGATGTGGAGACGAGAGTCAAGACCGTGTCGGACGGTACGGATACCATTTATCGAGCATTGAGGAGGAACGGTCATGCTGACTGATATTACATTAGGGCAATACTTTCCCGGAAACTCCTATCTCCATCGCTTGGATCCGCGTATGAAAATCATGGGGACCATGATTTTTATTTTTTCCGTCTTTTTAGCAAATGAACCTTTCTCATATGCTGTTCTGGCAGCTTTTATCGCTTTTACGTATGCTTTATCCCGGTTGTCCGTGCAGACTATGGTGAAGTCGCTGAAGCCCCTTTGGGGAATTATTATTTTCACCTTTGCCGTTCATGTTTTTACGACTCCGGGAAAAGAGTTGTGGACTTACGGTTGGATTCATATTACGGAAGACGGTATTTACAGAGGCTTTTTCATGACCTTAAGACTTGTGTATTTAATTGTCTTTTCATCGCTTCTGACCTATACAACCTCTCCCATTGTTCTGACTGACGGAATTGAGCATCTTTTGTCTCCGTTTAAACGTTTCGGAGTGCCGGCACATGAACTGGCCATGATGATGACAATTGCTATGCGGTTTATTCCTACCTTGTTGGAAGAAACCGGTCGAATTATGAAGGCGCAAACGGCACGAGGCGCCAACTTTACAAGCGGTAACCTTTGGCAGAGAGGAAAGAATATGGTTCCTCTGCTAGTGCCCTTGTTTATCAGTGCCTTTCGTCGTGCCGATGACTTGGCGACAGCCATGGAAGCACGTTGTTACCGTGGCGGAGAAGGTCGTACCCGGTTACATGAGTTGGCATATAGCCGTCGAGACGGCGTAGCCTTTTTCGGAATTGTCATTTTGACTCTTATACTGGCGGTGCTCAGATGGGTGTAATAAAGAATATATCTCTGAGACTGGCTTACGACGGCACGGAGTTTTACGGCTTTCAACGACAGTCGTCTCTGCCGTCGGTACAGCAACATGTAGAAGAGGCCTTATCGGGTATCTACGGTAGAAATATCCGTATATACGGAGCGGCTCGCACCGATTCGGGTGTTCATGCCCGTGGTCAGGTAGTCAATTTTTACGGCGATGATACGATTCCCGTAGAAAGACTTCCTTACGCCCTAAAGGGGAGCTTACCGCCGGCTATTGTAGTACTTTCGGCAACGTTGGAAAGAGAAAACTTCAGTGTACGTCATGATAATAAGGGAAAACATTATCGCTACACTTTGGTAAATGACGGCGTACCCGATCCGTTTATGTTGCGTTATGCCTGGTATATTCGTAAACCCTTAAATTGTGAAAGCATGAAAGAGGCGGCTTCATACTTAAAGGGAACACACGATTTTTCGGCTTTTGAAGGGGCCAATACGACACCTATGAATCCCGTAAAAACCATGTACGGTATTTTTGTTGTATCAAAGAAAAACAGAATTATCATAGATGTCGTGGGGAGCGGCTTCTTATATCATATGGTGAGAAATATGGCCGGAGCACTTGTCGATGTCGGTATGGGACGAAAATCTTCGCAACGAATTAAAGAAATCCTTAAAGGCGGGGACAGGCGTAAGTTGGGAGCTACGGCTCCGGCTCAAGGGCTGTGTTTGGAAGAAGTTTATTACAGTTCCGAGCGCTTGAATCAGGCCTTGGTTGCCTTGGAAGCGGGATTGGATACGGTATAATGAATCTGCGGCCTTGCATGCCTGTGATATAATATACATATTCGGTTTACTATGTATATTTTCATGGTACGACTCGGACGGTTTTTAAAGACAGTATGTTTATGTGAAAACGGTAAGAGGCGGGCAATTTATGAATGATAAAACTCTTCGACGACTTACGAGAGGTGCGGGTGTACTTGTCGTTCTTGTCGTTCTTTGGGCCATACAAGTAGTACGCCCCGATTTCTATACGACTATGTTGTCGCTTACCGTAGAAGGCGATATAAACGGGATGACGGCGTATATGGCCTCCTTCGGATATAAGGCTATATTTATCAGCGTTATTATGGTGGCTTTTGTCAACGCTATCGGGATACCGTCGGTTTTGTTTTTGACGGTTAACGGTGTCATATTCGGACTGATTCCGGGCATTCTTATTTCCTGGGCCGGTGAAGTCATCGGTATAGAAATCAGCTTTCATTTGACGCGAACCTTGTTTCGCGGTCAGGCACAGCGATTTATCGGTAGAAGTGACATGTTCGGCAAATTGGATTCATACAGCTGTATTCGAACGATTATGGCCGGACGGGCCATTCCGTATGCACCTAATGTAGTTGTAACGGCTTTGGGAGCCCTCAGTCATATCAGCTATCGCGATCATTTTATTGCCAACGTAATCGGCAAGTTTCCGGCCGTAGCTGTAGAAGTGTGGTTGGGACATGACTTGTTGTTAATACGCGACCATTGGCAGCGGCTCTTGGCAGTATCAGCTATTGTAGCTCTTGTTTACGGTATTTTGTGGTGGCGCAGAAAGCACGGAAATTCATAATTCTGAGGACAACCTTTCTTTTACAAAGGTTGTCCTTTTTGCATGTAGGAATGCCGGTTTATCTGGAAATTAGGTCGAAAATATTGTAAAATATTTCTAACTATTGTTACTTATTTGCAGACGGGAGAACGGCTATGTCTTATATACCGATTCAAGGATTTATCAGCAGCTTTAGGCTTTTAGATATTCTCGACATTGCCTTAGTTGCTTTTTTCTTGTATAAATTATTTTTGCTTTTGCGTAATACGCGGGCCGTATCCCTTATAAAAGGACTTGTTTTCCTGGGAATTATTACGGTTATCAGCCGTGCCTTGAATTTGCATGTTGTGAACTGGATTTTGCAGCAGGGCATGACGGTTATTTTAGTTGCCTTACCTGTCGTTTTCCAGCCGGAGTTACGTCGAGCTTTGGAACATATAGGTCGAGGCCGACTCTTCCACTCCAATCGTATGATCAGTGAAGAAGAGCTGGCACATATGTTGGATGAAATCATTCCTCTTACGGCCGGCCTTTCAAAGACGAAAACGGGAGCTCTGTTGGTCTTTGAAAGAGAGGTAGGGCTTAATGAAATTATCGATACGGGTATACAGATAGACGGCCTCGTATCAAAGGAGCTTTTGGGCAATATCTTCATTCCCAATACACCCTTACACGATGGAGCCGTAGTAATCCGTGAAGGCCGTATTATGGCGGCCGGTTGTCTATTACCCTTGACGACGGATCGCTCTTTGTCTACGGAATTGGGAACAAGACATAGAGCGGCTATCGGTATCAGTGAAAAATCGGATGCCGTTGTCGTCGTAGTCAGCGAAGAAACGGGTGCCGTTTCTTACACATACGGCGGTCATATTTACCGACATTTGACAGACGAAGGCCTACGTAAGACTTTGGAAGGATTTTTCTCCAAACGGCCTCAAGGCTGGGTGAACTTTTTGAAGAGGAGATCCGATAAATGATAAAGGCACCGCAGGAAAAATGGAAAATTCAAATTATTTGTATTATCGTGGCCATCGGACTTTGGTTTGCCATTATCAGTGAACAAAATCCAATCAGTGAAGGTACTTATACGGTACCCGTTGTAGTGGAAAATCTGGATTCGCAATACGTCGTATCACAGGTGCCTAAAAGTGTATACGTCCACTTATCGGGACCGCGCAACACAATTATTAATGTTAACCCTGCCGATATTAAGGCATATATAGACATGAGTGAGGCTCAGGAAGGGACGATGAACGTACCCGTTCATGTTAAGATTCCGAGCGGTACGGAATTGAAGACGCAAAGCATCATGGAAGCTAATGTGCTGGTCGATGTGTATGCCGTTCAGGAATTTCCGCTTGTACCGCATTTAATGGGGAAACTTGCCGACGGTATTGCCGTTACGGGTATCAAACTTCTGCCTGAGCGTGTAGTCGTGTCGGGGGCAAAACGACTTATTCAGGAAGTGGATCGGGCTATTGTCGAAATCCCCATAGCCGGAAAGTCTTCAGACTTTACGACAATGTCTCCTATTCATCTTGTTCGCGCTGACGGCACTCCTGTTGAAGGTCTTGATTTGACACCTCATCAGAGCAGCGTAGCCTTGACACTTATTCAAAATGCTGCGTCCAAGAAGGTCCCTGTTATTGTGCCGACGTACGGAAGTGCGGATGCGTCTGTGAAGGTGAAGAAAATCAGCGTAGTTCCCGATATGGTAGAGATTCACGGCGATAAGGATAAGTTAGCCTCCATCGGCTCGATAACCCTCGAACCGATTAATTTAAACGGACTGGGTTCAGATAAAGATTTTCGAGTCGGTATCCCCTGGTCTATCGGTGACGGTACGATTGAACCTGACGTTGTAACGGTTAAGGTGGAAACGGAAGAGGCCGAATAAAGGAGAGACAGTTTTGTTAAGATTGAACAATATACGCGTGGCTCTGCCTATGCGTGAAAAGCCGGTGGACATTGCAGCTCGTAAACTGCGGTGTTCTCCTGCGGATATACAAGAAGTAACGGTTGTGCGTCGCTCTGTTGATGCCAG
>NZ_JAQCUN010000094.1:0-5417 GCF_027685385.1 Megasphaera sp. AF13-6AC | reverse complement strand
GCTTTACCCGGGGTATTGCAAGAAAGGCAACTTTATTTACAACCGATACAGAAGAGGTTTTCATTAAAGGCCCCGGTACGTATGTACGAAACAATCTAATTCTTACAGTAAGACTTGTAAAAGAAAGTGACGACGAACTTAAGGAAAATGAGTTTTTCATTCCCCGCCCGAGTGAGTCGCAACCGCTGATCTGGAGATGTCGTCGCGGCGGTGACGTGGTTTTTATAAGAGAACGGTATCATAAATCATTAAAAAAGTATTTCATTGAAAAAAAGATACCCGTCGATTGCCGCGGAAAGTTGCCGTTATTGTGCAAGGACAACGAGGTATTGTGGATATTCGGTGATGTTGATTGGGCCGCCCCGCTGAGACTGAGAAATGGAGTGGCCGTAGGCGCCGTTACGGAAGGAGATATACATGCATAAGGATTTGGAGAAAGTGTTGTTTACACAAGAAGAACTTGCAGCCCGCGTACGGGAATTGGGAGCACGGATTACGAAAGACTATGAAGGTAAAAGCTTGCTTCTCGTATGTATTTTAAAAGGAGCCGTGACTTTTTTTGCCGACTTGGCTAGAGAAATCAAGCTTCCTGTCGAATACGATTTTATGGTTTGCTCCAGTTATGGCGATTCTACCGATTCGAGCGGATTTGTAAAAATTCGTAAAGATTTGGATACGGATGCCAAGGGCAAGGATATTCTAATTATTGAGGATATTATTGATACGGGGACGACATTAAGTCGACTTAAACCTATATTGGAAGATCGCGGTGCAGCGTCTGTCAAGATTGCTACCATCCTTAACAAGCCGTCACGTCGTCGGGCGGATGTACACGTCGATTATAACGGTTTTGAAATTCCCGATGCTTTTGTAGTCGGTTACGGTCTTGACTATGCGGGCCGGTATCGGAACATCCCTTATGTAGGGATTTTAAAGGAATCGGTTTATAAGGCTTAGATATTGTGACATAGGCATAATTATGGTAATATAAGAATGTCTACAGTTTTACTATACAAAAGAAAAGATAGAAGAAAGGAGCAATATTTTGAGTAAATTTGTTCGAAATGTCGCCTTATATTTACTGGTGATTATCGTAGCAGTTACGGTTGTCGACTCGTTTATTGGCAATAAAACGGATAAGTCCGAAATTACATATACAAATTTTTTGACGCAAGTACAGCAGAAAAAGGTTGATTCAGTACAAATTACAGCGGATCATTCGATTACGGGGCAGCTGAAAGACGGCTCTTCGTTTACTACATACGCACCTACGGATGCGGCATTGATGCCGGCTCTGAAAGATTCGGATGTCAATGTAGTGGCTAAACCGCCCGAACAACCGTCGTGGTGGATGAGCGCTTTGGCATCTATTGTGCCTGTTTTGATTCTTGTTGTCGTGTTTTTCTTCTTCATGCAGCAGACGCAAGGTGGCGGAAGCCGGGTGATGAACTTCGGAAAGAGTCATGCCAAAATGCACGGTGAAGGTAAGGTAAAGGTGTCGTTTAAAGATGTGGCGGGAGCAGATGAAGCTAAAGAAGAGTTATCGGAAATCGTAGAGTTTTTACGTAATCCTGCTAAGTACAATGCTATTGGAGCCAAAATTCCCAAGGGCGTACTTCTTTTCGGCCCTCCCGGCACAGGTAAAACCTTACTGGCCAGAGCGGTTGCAGGAGAAGCGGGCGTACCCTTTTTCAGCATCAGCGGGTCCGATTTTGTGGAAATGTTTGTCGGCGTCGGTGCATCACGTGTACGTGACCTCTTTGCACAGGCGAAAAAGAATGCGCCTTGTATTATCTTTATTGACGAAATCGATGCTGTCGGTCGTCAGCGCGGTGCCGGTCTCGGCGGCGGTCATGATGAACGGGAACAGACGTTGAATCAGTTACTGGTTGAAATGGACGGCTTCGGGGCTAATGAAGGCATTATTACGATTGCGGCAACAAACCGACCGGATATTCTCGATCCGGCCCTGCTTCGTCCCGGCCGTTTTGACCGTCAGATTACGGTGGATCGTCCTGATCTGCGCGGGCGCGTGGCTATACTGAATGTTCATGCCAAGGGTAAGCCCTTGAGCAAGGATGTGGATTTGAAGACCATTGCCAAGAAAACTCCGGGGTTTACCGGTGCCGACTTGAGCAATCTTTTGAATGAAGCGGCCTTGTTGGCGGCTCGTGCGGATAAAAAGATTATCACTATGGCGGAACTTGAAGAAGCCAGTGAAAAGGTGGCCTTCGGTCCCGAACGGCGCAGTCATGTTATCAGCGAAAAGGAAAAGCGGCTTACGGCCGTTCATGAATCGGGCCATGCATTGGTAGCTTATTTGTTGCCCGAAGCGGACCCGGTTCATAAAGTAACCATTATTCCGCGCGGTCGGGCAGGCGGTTATACGATGATGCTTCCCGACGAAGATCGTTCGTATGAGACCAAATCTTACTACTTGGCTCAGATTCGGGTAGCTTTAGGCGGGCGTGCGGCTGAACAGATTGTTTTCAATGAAATCAGTAGCGGCGCTTCCGGAGATTTACAGAATGTAACGCATATTGTTCGTCAAATGATTACTCGTCTCGGCATGAGTCCCAAGCTCGGCCCTATGGTATTCGGTGAACAACAGGACCAGGTATTCCTCGGTAAAAGCCTCGGCCATGAACGTAACTATGGTGAAGGCGTTGCAGAGTTGATTGACAAGGAAATGCATGACCTTGTTACTACGGCTTATGACGATGTTATTCGCATGTTGGAAGAACATCGGGATGCATTGAATCATATGGCGGCAGCTCTTATGGAAGTGGAAACGATTAATCATAAACAGGTTGAAAACCTGATTAAGTACGGGGATTTGGAAAGTCCTGAAGAACGTGCCGAAAAGGAAAAAGCCGAAGCTCAAAAGGCTGAACAAGTAGAAAAAACGGAAACGATTGCTGAAACGGTTGATACCGACAAGGACGAAAAGCATATCAGTCCGTGGGGCAATAACTTGTCAGTGTCTTCTACGGAAGAAGCTACGGCTACGGAAGAAAAGCCGGATAAAGAATAAAAGAGAACACGCCCTGCATACGGTAGGGCGTGTTTTTACAAGAAAAGCCTGAACTATCTGTGTAAAGGAAAGGAGTTTACATATGCGTCAGAGTATACTGTCATATTTGTTGGCCCATCGCGGTGAATTCATTTCGGGACAACGTTTGTCTGAAGAGTTGGGAATAACGAGGACAGCTGTTTGGAAGCATATTTGTATACTCCGTGAAAAAGGGTATACTATTGATTCGTATACGAAAAAGGGCTATTGTCTTACAGAGGTACCCGACCTGCTTGAGCCGGAAGCGGTATCGAAAAAGGTACACACCGCGTATATAGGTAAGAATGTCGTCTATGAAGAACGGACGGCATCGACCAATACGGTAGCTAAGAACTTGGCTCATCGGGGTGCTGTGGAGGGAACCGTTGTTATTTCGGAGGAACAAACCGGCGGTAAAGGCCGGCTGGACCGTTCTTTCTTCTCTCCTTATGCCAAGGGAATCTGGTTTTCCGTTATTTTACGTCCTGATTTCCCGCCTGTGGAAGTATCAAAAATGACACTACTTACAGCCGTAGCCCTGATACGTGTATTCAGATCCTTCGGTCTTGAGAAATGTGTCATAAAATGGCCGAACGATATATTAGTAGACGGTAAAAAACTTGTCGGTATTTTGACAGAACTCAGTGCTACGATGGAAAAGGTTAATTATGTTGTTACGGGTATGGGCATTAATACGTCTTTTACTTGTGACGAGTTGCCGACGGACCTTCAGGACAAAGCGACCAGTTTCCTTGCCGAAGGCGTGACGGTAGGGCGTAACGAATTGTGGCAAGCTGTTATGGAAGAACTGGAACGCTATTATGAAAAGGCCAAGCATGAAGGATTTGCCGGCATTCTCGATGAATGGCGCAGTCTGTCCGTTACGCTGAATCAGGAAGTGGAAATAGTAAAGACACACGGAGTAACTTACGGTAAGGCGGTAGATATAGATGATGACGGCAATTTAATTGTCGTCGGGCCTGACGGTCCCGTACGGATTGTAGCCGGTGACGTTCGGATCCGCTCCAAAAAATAATCGTCAACTACATTGCATAAAAATAAAGTTGACCATAAAACCTCCAACTGATAAGATAAGTATATATATCAGTCAGGAGGTTTTTTATGTCTATTCAAAAAATGACGGGTGTCGCCGTTTTTGCAGCACTCGTCGCCGTGTTTTCACAAATGTCTTTACTTATCGGACCTGTACCTCACACGATGCAGATTTTTGCCGTCACTTTAGCCGGAGTCGTCTTAGGACCGAAGAGAGGAGCCTTGTCTATTGTTGTTTGGGAGTTGTTGGGTGCTTTCGGACTACCGGTTTTTGCCATGGCGCATGGCGGACTTACCTCTTTGTTCGGACCGCTTGTCGGTTTTTTTATCGGCTTTATCATTCATGCATATGTATGCGGGGTAACTAATAATATGCGCATTATACCGGCTATTTTATGTAATATACTATCCCTTGCAGTTGTATATTTTCTCGGCGTTACGGGCTTTTGGGCGGAATATAATTTCCTTTTGGGTAAAGCTATTCCCGTCAGCAAGGCTTTTGCAGCCTGTGCGGCTCCCTTCATCGTCTTTGACATTATTAAACTGGTTTTAGCCGTAACGGCGGGAAGAAGAGCTGTCCGCATCTTGAAAAAAGCGGGAATCAATTTGGACTAAAGGCTGTTCAAGGGGTCTTAACTTTGTTATCATAAAGAGAAAATACTGATTCATATAGGAGTATGATAACGATGTTATTGGTTATTGATGTGGGCAATACGAATATGGTCCTCGGAGTGTATAAGGACACGGAACTTCTGGATCATTGGCGTATATCGACGGATCGTCAAAGAACGACGGACGAATACGGCGTGCTGATTCGTGAACTTTTTTATTTAAATGATTTGCGAGCTGACGATATTAACGCAATCATTATTTCATCTGTCGTGCCGCCTGTCGTGCCTACGTTGGAAAGAATGTGTCAACGTTATTTCGGCCTTTCGCCGTTGCTTATCGGGCCGGGCGTAAAGACGGGTATGGATATCCGATACGATAATCCGCGTGAGGTCGGAGCCGATCGTATTGTCAATGCCGTGGCTGCTTATGAAAAGTATGGTGGGCCCGTTATTATTGTAGATTTCGGTACGGCTACGACTTTTTGTGCCGTCGATGCTAAAGGGGTGTATTTGGGCGGCTCTATCTGTCCGGGTATCGGCATAGCCACGGAGGCGCTTGTACAAAGAACGGCCAAATTACCGCGTATTGAATTAAAACGCACCGATTCGGTTATTTGCAGAAATACGATTGAAAGTATGCAAGCCGGTGTTTTTTACGGCTTTGTAGGACAGGTAGAAGGCATTGTTGCCCGTATGCGCCG
>NZ_JAQCUN010000093.1:1397-5485 GCF_027685385.1 Megasphaera sp. AF13-6AC | reverse complement strand
GTCTCTCTGCGGATAAGCGTCTTTATCGCCACAAGGCAGGTCATATATGGATGATGCGACAACTAAAGGAACAGGACCGTAAGGTGTATCAAATCCGATTTGCCGTTCTTTTAAGTAGGACATAACCCCGTCGGCTGCCGCCAATCCGAAGGCACTGCCTCCGCACAAAAGAACGGCATGTATTTTTTCTACTGCAGATGTCGGTTTAAGAAGCTCGGTTTCTCGCGATGCGGGGCCGCCTCCGCGCACGTCAACACCGCAAGCCGCCCCTTTTTCCGCAAGACAAATCGTACATCCCGTCCCGCCCTTCGCGTCTTCCCAGTGACCGATGCGTATTTGTTGAATTGAACTAAAAGGAATTTCCGAAATATTCATTATTTTATAAAGTCCTTCCACAACATAGACGGTTGAATTCCGTTATTATGTTGATACTTTCCGCTCTTATACGTGTCATATTCTCCGTCAATATCATGATAATAGATCTGGCATATTTCCACATTCGGATAAATACGAATCGGTTGGACGCAAAAGATTTCCAAAGTCCAGTAGCCGGCAAAGCCTACATCGCCGAATCCGGCTGTTACGTGAATAAATACGCCCAGTCTCCCTACGGAAGAACGTCCTTCCAACATGGGAATATAATTTTCCGTCTTCGTATATTCGTTCGTACGCCCCAAGTACAACACATTGGGTTGAAGCACGAAACCTTCTTCAGGAATTTTTATGACCGAAGCCGAGTTGGGTTTTGCCATATCCAATTCTTTCGAGTCGTATACCATTAATTCATTATACAGAGATAAATTGTAACTATTCGGGTTTACACGACTTTTATCAAAGGGTTCGATAACTATTTCCTTCCCCATGTGTTTAACGATTTCTTTTCCTGACAGAATCATATACTCACCTTCCGCATTAAATTCCTATAATACGCACTAGTAACCATAGCGCGTTATTTAAAAAGCAATTTTTTTCAGTATATACGCTCACTCTCCGTTTGGCAATAAAATAGCCCCAAGGAAATGAATCTTTCGCATTTCCCTGTGGCTATCTTTCATACAGTCGTTTCTTCATTTTTTCTAACTACGCTCTTTCTTCATTTCACGAATTCGCTCTTCAGCGATTTCCCGATAATAAAATTGAATAATTTTTTCCATGTTTTTAGGACGGTGTAACCAGTCTTCCACTTCAGGCGGCAGTACATCGCCGTGTAATCCCGTTTTTATGTAGTATTTCGTAACGCCCAAAATAGGTGCCAGACGCTCTAAAATAGATTCTTTAATGTTGGCAACGTTACCGTGCTCCCACCGATAAACGGTCTGAGCCGATACGCGGGCCTGCTCGGCTAACTGGTAGACTCCTATGTCTTGGGCCTTTCTCAATCTGCTGATACGACACCCTATATTTTCCTCCATTTTAACGGTCCCCCTCCTTTCTTTTTATTTTTAAAGAGATAACAAAACGCCTTCTTGCGAAGGCGTTTTGTCACGAATAACTTAATTATTCATAATCATAGAAACCTTTGCCAGTTTTACGACCTAAATAACCTGCATTTACATACTGACGTAATAATGCGCTGGGACGATATTTCGGATCACCGAAGCCTTCATAAAGAACTTCCATAATATGGAGAACAATATCGTTACCGATTAAGTCGGACAATGCCAAGGGTCCCATAGGATGGTTAAAGCCCAATTGGCAAACAGCATCAATATCTTCTTTGGACGCTACACCTTCCATCAAAGCCTGAATAGCTTCGTTAATCATAGGAATAACTACACGGTTGCCTACGAAGCCCGGGAAGTCGTTAACTTTAACGGGACTCTTGCCGAGAGCTTTAGAAGCTTCGAATACTTTATTGAATGTATCTTCCGACGTAGCAATGCCGTTAATCAATTCAATCAACTTCATAACCGGTGCGGGGTTAAAGAAATGCATGCCGATTACTTTGTCCGGACGATTGGTTGCCGCTGCAATCTTCGTAATAGGCAAGGAAGACGTGTTGGAAGCTAAAATCGTTTCAGGCGGGCAAACTTCACCTAAGTTTTTGAAGATCTGACCTTTAATTTTCATGTCTTCAATAGCCGCTTCTACGACCAGATCCACATCTTTCATGTTGTCTTTCGTAATTTCAACAAAGCCGGTAAGACGACCCATAGCGGCATCTTTATCAGCTTGCGTCATCTTTTCTTTAGCTACGAGTTTCGTCAGGCTTTTATCGATTTTCTTAACACCGCCGTCGATAAATTCTTGTTTAATGTCATTCAAGATTACGTCACAACCGTGTGTTAAAAATACCTGCGCAATACCCGAACCCATTGTACCTGCACCGATGACCATTACTTTTTTACAAAACATGTTGAACTCCTCCTTTAAAGTGATTTCTTTCACAAATTTTACTAAAAAAAAGAGAACCAAACCTGAAAACTATCCCTTTACAGTTATAAGTATACCACTTCCAATGAAAAAATCTATACTATTTATTAGAAAAAATCGCTTTTTTCACTACTTTTATATACCATTCTTGAAAGGGTTTTATGAAATCTATGACTCCGCCTCATGATTCTATATACGATAATATTCGTTATTTTTTTCACATTTATAAATTAAAGAAAGAGGACGAGCCGAGTCGTCCTCTTTCTTTAATCGCGCCTTCTAAGAAGGCCGCTCAATCTTTCAATAATAGACTTCGTCTGTTCACTCCACGGCATAAATCGCCGAAAAGAGGTTCGATTTTCCACCCTTGTCAGGAAGTCATCCATCTTTTCTTCCGTTTTACTTAAATGGTCACCGGTCATTACTTCCCACATCGAGCCGTCGTGGCGACAATACCGTTCCAGCAAAGAGTACAATCCGGAAAATTCCGAATCTTCTACATTCCTTTCAGCTGCTCCTAAGGCAGTTGAAGAAAAGGTTCGAAAAACAAAGAGTATATCTTCTCCCGTTCCTGCCGGAAAGCAACCTTTTTCTTGCCCTTGATTGTACCAACTGCCGAGAACTTGGCAAAAGAACTCGCACAAAGCAAAGGCTGCCGCACGTTCGTAACGCCGAGCTGAAAGTTCGCTGTCTTTTTTATTTATTTCACGATATTTTGCGGCCTTATGAGCAAAAGCTTTATAGTCGTACCACAGCTCTTCCGCCAACGAACGATTATATACATTCATCGTGCCGTCTGAAAATACGGTTACATCACCTTTGGTGCGCATTAAACAGTCAGCTCACTCGTACAATGGGGGCAACGAGTAGCTTCATCAGCCACTGTTTCTTTACAAAAGGGGCAAGTTCTGGAAGGTGCGGGTACAGCCGGCTTTTTGAAACGGTTGATTTGTTTAATAACCAGGAATATGGCAAAGGCAATAATAAGAAACTCTACGACCGTATTAATAAAAAGGCCGTAAGCAATAACAGGTACCCCTTGTGCCTGAGCTTCCGCCAAGGTTTGAGCCGACGTATGTGCCAAGGGAATGAAAAAATCCGTAAAATCGACACCGCCCAATAAAATGCCGATAGGAGGCATAATGATATTGGTAACGAGGGATGTCGTAATTTTACCGAAGGCTGCACCGATTACTACACCGACAGCCATGTCGATTACATTACCTTGAACTGCAAAATTTTTAAATTCTTGAAAAAACGCTTTCATCTTCTTTACTCCTTTTTACTAAAAAACTACTTCTTTTTAATGCCTCGGCCCATGCCCAAGCGTTCCAGAACGGTATCATATCCTCCCGTCCCGTAATTGAGACACCTTTTGACCCGACTGATAGTAGCCGTGCTGGCTCCCGTTTTTTTGACAATATCTTCGTAAATATCTCCGGCTCTCAACATCCTGGCAACTTCCAAACGAGCCGCAATGGACTTCATTTCCTGAATCGTGCAAATATCTTCAAAGAATTCATAGCACTCTTCCATGCTCTTTAATTCCAAGATGGCCTTGAATAATTGATCGTGGAGATCGTCACGCAACTTTTCATTGATACTCATAGCCTTCACCCCGTTCTTACTGTCCTATATCTTACATGGCGAATAAATCTATTTGTTCATCTTCGGGGAGTTCTCCCAAACACCCCATCTCAGCCAGAGAATCAATT
>NZ_JAQCUN010000093.1:0-1387 GCF_027685385.1 Megasphaera sp. AF13-6AC | reverse complement strand
CGAATAAATCTATTTGTTCATCTTCGGGGAGTTCTCCCAAACACCCCATCTCAGCCAGAGAATCAATTAAGGTCTGACCGACTTTACCACGATACTTCAAATCTTCTTTTGACGTATACGCCTGCGACTTTCTGCCTTCTACTATTTGTTCGGCTACATTTTTGCCCAAGCCGTCCAGAGCCGTAAACGGCAACAGTATCTTACCGTCATGAATAGTAAACTTAGTCGCTTCCGACTTATTTATATCGATATTCATAAAAGAAATACCGCGCAAATTCATCTCTACGACCAACTCCAGCGTGGAGTACAGGTCTTTTTCGATTTTGGAAGCACCGTCTCCCTTGGCCGTAATCATCTTCATAGCCTGCCGCGCCGTATCCAACCCGTGAATCATCATGGGAATGCTGAATGCTTTGGCTCGAATTGTAAAATAAGCGGCATAATAGGCTAAGGGATAATTAATCTTGTACCAAGCTATTCTAAATGCCATCATAACATAAGCAACGGCATGAGCGCGAGGGAAAAGATAGCCTATTTTCAAGCACGATTGAATAAACCATTCGGGAATATGACCCTTACGCAATTCTCCTTCATAATCCGTCGTTTTCTTTCCTGTCGCCTTATCCGGTTTATCAATTCCCTTGCCCTTACGGACATTTTCCATAACCTTAAAGCTCGTTTTCGGTTTAATACCGTGATTGATGAGATAATTCATTATATCATCACGTGTCGATACGGCTTCATTCAACTGTACCTTACCGGATGTAATTAATTCCTGAGCATTATTCAACCATACATCCGTGCCGTGTGAAAAGCCGGATATACGGACAAGACCTGAAAAGGTCTTCGGCATCGTATCTACAAGCATCTTCCGCACAAAAGATGTACCGAATTCGGGGATACCCAGACTACCTACAGGAGATCCCAGTTCTTCAGGCGTGAGTCCCAGGGCTTCGGTAGATGAAAAGAGACTCATTGTTTTTTGATCATCAAAAGGAATGGTAGTCGCCTTAACTCCCGTCATGTCTTCAAGCATGCGGATAACAGTCGGATCATCATGGCCCAGTATATCAAGTTTTACAAGACGGCCTTCTATAGAATGATAGTCGAAATGGGTCGTTATAATACCGCAGTCTTTTTTATTAGCCGGATATTGGACGGGCGTAAAATGATGGACATCTATATCGCGAGGAATAACCATTACTCCTCCGGGATGTTGTCCCGTAGTATTTTTAATTCCCGTACAACCGTTAACAAGACTGTTGATATACGCATCGTTCGCCGTAATGCCACGAGCCTCCGCCCATTTCTTAACATAGCCGTAAGCCGTCTTATCCTGTACGGCACCGATAGTCCCGGCACGAAATACATTATCTTTACCGAAAAG
>NZ_JAQCUN010000092.1:663-5510 GCF_027685385.1 Megasphaera sp. AF13-6AC | reverse complement strand
GTATAAGGTCATAATTAATGGTACTGGTTTATTATATCATATTTTTTTTGTAAATGAAGGCTCAGGTCATATGGATTATACAAGAGATATCTCCCTTATGGCAGACATCCCCCGGTGTACAAATTTTTACATCAACAGCTCTCGTATATCCGCCGTAATTTTCTCCACCGTAATCCCCGACTCCCTTAACAAGTCTTCCGCATCATAGCGGTCGTAAAAGGCTCTGGCAAGACCGTAATTTTTAACCTTCATCTCTGTCGGTCCGTAAAAAGAAGCAATATTTTGCCCGAATCCGCCCGTTACGACGCCGTCTTCCAGGGTAACCGTCAATTCGTGGTCTTTGCGGAGTTCTTCCAACAACCGCTTGTCAACACCGTTGGCAAATTTAGGGTTAATAACAGTGGGACAGATACCCGTCTCTCGCTCAAGAACTGCAGCGACATTCACGGCTAAATGATAAAAATTTCCCAAGCCTATAAGAACTACCTTCTGCCCATGTTGAGTTATTTCAAAGCGATTTATTTGATTATAGTCCGTTGTATCGGCTACTCCCTTTTCCTCCAGAGGACCGACGGGAATGCGAATTCCTACGGAGTGACTCGTCTGCCCTATGGCCCAAGCAAGCATGGCCAGGTGCTCTTCTTTACACGTCGGCGCCAAATAAACGAAACGGGGCACGGAATTGAGCATGGGAATATCGAAATACCCCAGATGAGTAATATCATTCATGCCGTATACGGACGCACGATATACGAGGATGACGGCACTATTGCCATTGACACATAAATCTTGCATAACTTGATCGTATGTACGCTGCAAAAAGGTGCTGTATACATTAAAAACGGCCTTTCCGCCGTACTTGGCAACACCTGAAGCCATGGCCACGGCATGCTCTTCCGCAATACCCACGTCTACGTATTGACCTCCCGCTTTTTTACGCCATTCTTCAGTATAGCCAAATCCGCTGGGCGTCGCGGCATTAATAACGACAAGCGACTTATCTTCTTCTATCTTTTTCATTAAATACTCGGCCGTAATACTTTCATAAGTCGGCTCCGCAATTCGTGTTCGCAGCTCATACGTTTTCTCATAAAAAGGTTTGGTATAATGCCATCTTTCTTTGTCTTCTTCAGCCGGAGTAAATCCCTTCCCTTTTTGTGTTACTGCATGAACAACTACGGGATGATCCGTGTCCTTAACGGATCTTAACATGTCAATCGTCCGTTCCAAATCATTGCCGTCTGTCAGAAAACGGTATTCAAAACCCATGGCCGTAAAGAGATTTCGATGACTCTGCCCCTTTGTTTCACGCAATTCCTTAAGACCCTCGTAAATACCGCCATGTGTCTCAGCAATAGACATGCCATTGTCATTCACAATAATGATCATATTAGAACCCAATGTAGCCGCATAATCCAGTCCTTCGTATGCCTCGCCGCCCGACAGAGATCCGTCACCGATAAGGGCAATCACGTTCTCCCTGCCTCCGGTAACATCTCGTCCCTTAGCCAGCCCCGATGCCAGACTGACAGATGTAGACGTATGACCGATGTTAAAAAGGTCATGCTCGCTTTCCTGCGGATCAGTATACCCCGTTACGTCATGGTAGTGTGCTTCTTCCGTAAAAGCACGTACGCGGCCGGTAAGGATTTTATGCATATAACTTTGGTGCGATACGTCATATACAATTTTATCGGTCGGCGAATTAAACACATAGTGTAAGGCCATAATTAATTCCACGGCTCCGAGTGACGGCCCCAGGTGACCTCCGCAAACAGCCGCCTTTTGTATCAACGCTTTCCGAGCCTGCATTGCAATATCTGTCAACTCGCTTAGCGATAAATTCTTTATATCATCGGGCGATGTAAGGTCTGCCAAATTCATTTCACTACCTCCTTGATATTATGATATATGAGGTTGTTTCTTTTATCTTTATTCTAGCACAAATCAATATTTATTCCTTATGCATTATTTTATATACAGCATCTCTACTTATGAAAAAAGCGATACCTCGCAAAGAGACATAAAAAATACACGACTCGAATTTTTTCGCGTCGTGTATTTCCTGCACTTATTATTTACCGGACATAGCCATTTCCTTCGCCGCCAAATCGGCAAAGTTGACAGACTTCAGTTTAGCCGCCAAATCGTTTTGAATTTCTTCAAACGCATTATATAAAGAACACATGCCGCCGCAACCGCGCGTACATGCATCCGTGTCGGCCAAGCATCGCTGCAACTGTGTTTGTCCTTCTACGGCATCAATAACATCATAAAGAGTAATATCCTTCGGGTCTCGTTGCAAGGCAAAGCCGCCTTCTACCCCGCGATAGGATTTCATAATATCGGCAGCTGTCAGGCTACGCATAATCTTCAACAAAAACCGTTCCGGTATATTTTGTTTTTCCGCCAGAGCGGCGCCCGTGATTTTCGTGCCTTCCGGACACGTTGCTAAATACAAAACCATTCGAAAAGCATAGTCTGTAGCTTGATTCAAACGCATAATTCCGTCCCTCCTTACCTCTTGTATTACATTATACAATATGTAACTAAAAAAGTGTAGTTTTGTTTTAAAAAAAGGTACAGTATAGATACATCTATACTGTACTCA
This sequence comes from Megasphaera sp. AF13-6AC, assembly GCF_027685385.1. Lineage (NCBI taxonomy): Bacteria > Bacillati > Bacillota > Negativicutes > Veillonellales > Veillonellaceae > Megasphaera > Megasphaera sp. AF13-6AC. The sequence goes on along the minus strand of NZ_JAQCUN010000092.1, from coordinate 2,899 downwards.
GATGATATATCTAAAATAAATGAGCCACGCCGTTAATAACCAGATAAATAAGTCCCGATAAAACGGCACTGAGAGGAATAGTCACGACCCAGGCAACGAGCATGCTGCGTGCAACCCCCCAGTGTACGGCACGAACCCGTTCAGCCGAACCGATCCCCATAATAGATCCTGAAACAACGTGAGTCGTACTGACAGGCAAGTGTAATAAGGTGGCCGTAAAAATAACGACAGAAGAGTTCAAATCGGCGGCAAATCCGTTAATGGATTCGAGCTTAAAAATCTTCGTTCCCATAGTCGAAATAATTCTCCAACCGCCGGCTGAAGTACCGAGAGCCATAGAGGTAGCACAGGCCAGCTTTACCCACGTAGGAATCTCCATAGTGTCGATATAACCGCCGCTCAAAAGAGCCAAAGCAATAATCCCCATGGCCTTCTGCGCATCATTCGACCCGTGAGAAAATGCCATCAGACTGGCGGAAGCGATCTGCATTCTCCGAAACTGTCGATTCAAGGACACGGGAGAGTAATTGCGCACAACCCATAAAAGGCCGATCATGACAAAATACCCTGTTACCAGAGCCACTACGGGAGAAAGAACCAGGGAAAGAACGATTTTGCCGATTCCCTCACCCGATAAAATCTGCGGTCCCACGCTTATCGATACGGCACCGATAATACCGCCGATTAAAGAATGGGATGAACTGCTGGGTATCCGATAATACCAAGTCAGAATGTTCCAAATAATAGACCCTGCCAAAGCCGCTATAATAACTTCCAGGCTGATTTGGGTCGGATCCAGAACCAGGTCGCCGCCAATCGTTTTGGCAACCGCTTGTCAACACCGTTGGCAAATTTAGGGTTAATAACAGTGGGACAGATACCCGTGGCAACTCCCGTACTGACCATGGCACCCAAAAAGTTCAATCCCGCCGCCATCAAAATCGCATGATTCGGCGATATAGCTCGCGTCGACACGCTGGTAGCTATGGCATTTGCCGTGTCGTGAAAGCCGTTTATATAATCAAAGAGAACAGCTAAGATAACGACTGTCCAGATCAACCAATGCTCAGGCATATTTTAACACGATCCTCCGAAATAAAGTGGCCAATGATTCGCAACCGTCCGTAACATCTTCAATGGACTGAAGAATTTCCTTCCATTTAATGAGCTCGATGGGATCTTTACATTCTGCAAAAAGCTTGCCCATTTCTTCATGATACAGATCGTCACATTCTTGCTCCAATTTCATAATTTTTTTACTACGCGCCTCGATCTTCAAATATTCTTTTTTTACATTGCGCATAGCTTCAATGGAACGTCGAATCTCTTTCATGGACTTAGCCATAATGGTAGCCATACGCTTCGTTCCTTCTGTTGCCGTTCCGACGCGATAGATACACATCTTGTCCATGATTTCCGTAACATTATCCAAAGCCTTATCGAGTTTGTCGATAAGTTCCTGAATGTCTTCACGATCCATAGGCGTAATAAAGGATTTCTGCAATCGCTTCATCGTTTCCAGTACCAAATCATTCGCCTCTTCTTCAAGGGCGTTAATTTTTTCCATCGCTTCCGCTTTGGAAATTTCTTCATTCACCGCTTCCTTAAGAATATCTGCCGCCGCATAGCAGAGGGCTGCATGCTTGTCCAGCAAATTGAAGAACTTTTCTTCTTTCGGCTTTAAATGAAATGCCATCTCTATCAAGTCTCCTTAACAGACGTTATTAGACAGTAGTAAGTCTACATATAGACCTGAATAGTATTATACCATAGGCGTATATATTCGTATACAATTTACGGCCCTACTTATATACCGTTGTCACATAAAAGGTTTTTATGGAGAAAAAGCTCCCGACCTTTACGATCGGGAGCTTTCGAATTTCAACTTACCTGCTACTGTTTTGCCATGAGCTGTGCCACTGCCGCTTTTAACGCGTCGATTTCTTCTTGCTGTTTCGTCAACGTCGCCTTCTGCTGTGCATTTTCGGCACGCAATTGAGTAACTTCATCCTGCATGACATAAACGGAGCTGATAGGACCGGCTTTGTACCGATCGGGAATAGCCGCCTTCTTAGCCGCACTGCCGAACTTGTGCGTGACTCCGACGTTTACCATATTGTTATTGTCGCCGAGAGCTACGCCCATGTGGAGCATCGTGTCTTCATTGGCATAATGTGCCAAACCTACGGCTGCCGCCGTTTCCCCGCGATAGTTACCGATACCGGCCATAATCTGA
>NZ_JAQCUN010000092.1:0-653 GCF_027685385.1 Megasphaera sp. AF13-6AC | reverse complement strand
GCAATTGAGTAACTTCATCCTGCATGACATAAACGGAGCTGATAGGACCGGCTTTGTACCGATCGGGAATAGCCGCCTTCTTAGCCGCACTGCCGAACTTGTGCGTGACTCCGACGTTTACCATATTGTTATTGTCGCCGAGAGCTACGCCCATGTGGAGCATCGTGTCTTCATTGGCATAATGTGCCAAACCTACGGCTGCCGCCGTTTCCCCGCGATAGTTACCGATACCGGCCATAATCTGATTCGGTTCGAGAGGATCGTACTGAATGGGCTTTAAGGCTGCTAAAGCCGCCGACTGCGCCGCAACACGACGGCCTTCCGATTCAACCGCACCGATACGATTGACCACTCGTTCAAGACCGCCCGTCGTCTGATGAGAGATAGCATTCATAGCATCGACAACATTTTGTGCCGTCGCCACACCGTCATTACCGTTAAGGCCGGCCATGCCGTTATTAACGGCGATCGTAGCTGTCTTCACGTCGTATTTCACATCGCCGTTGGGAGCTACGGACGCAGTGGTCAAATTACCGTCCTTGAAGTTCAGTCCGGTACTCAAGCTTACCGTTTCAGCCGAGCCGCCGTTCGCTTTGTAGGACAAGTTCGTAGATTGAGCGGCTTTTGTGCCGTCAAAGGTCACCTTATAGTCC
>NZ_JAQCUN010000091.1:0-5512 GCF_027685385.1 Megasphaera sp. AF13-6AC | reverse complement strand
TTTCGTCGTACCGGAAGATCAGCCTCTGGGCGACATGGTTCTGGAAGTACGCGGCGGCGGTATCGTACCTTTGCCGTACCTTATTCAGAAACAGCAGTATAATTTGACGGATGAAATCCTTGAACGCCTGAGAACATACAAGGACTTCGCCGACTTGAAAAAGAAAATCGAAGAAGAAGATTCAAACAACCAAATCGTCATCGAAATCCTTGAACAGAATGTAAGCATGGTCAACGATGAAAAGTCGACAACGGCGAAGTTGAAGATTCAAGGGAAGGAACCTGTCGAAACGGACAAATCCCTGGTGAAGCCGAAAAAGAAACTTCTCAGCGAACATGACGATGACGACGAAGCCAAATCGGTTGTCGATACGCCGTATATTATTCACGGCGACGGGCAGATTACCATTAAGGTTATGACACCGGCCAAACGGGATGCTGAGATGGCTAAGCGCAAAAAGTCTCATAGCGGCCAAGTCAGTCTCGTTGAATCGATGGACGGTGAAGACAGTGACGTAACGGGGAAGAAGGATGATGTGAAGGCCCGTAAAAACGGCGATAAAAATGCGTCGTCCCATAAAGATAAGACAGCCTCGGACGCTCAAAAGAATCATGGCGACAAGGATGCCGACCCGACTACGGACGAAAAGGATGAATAAGTTTTCATGAGAGCGAAAAAGGAGCGGATATTATCCGTTCCTTTTTTCGTAAAAAACTGCTCAAAACGGCGATTCAATGCGAAAAACATTTGAAAAATACTCTTGTTCATGATATGATTAACCTTATGAAAACTGGAGAATTATCGATAGTTTTCCACCTATGGTTACAGAGTGTCTGAAGGAGGCAGTTTTGCAACACCTATTGGAGCGTATCGGACGCTTTACTCTGCACATTTTCGAGGAAGTCGGAGTTATTTCCGTTCTCTTCGGACAAACTATAAAACAAATGCCCCGTATTCGTCGGGATTTGACCATAAATCAAATGGCACACCTCGGTGTCGATTCATTTCCCATTGTCGCTCTGACTATGCTCTTTGCCGGCATGGTTATGACCCTGCAAATCGTGGATATTCTCATGCGATACGGAGCGCAGTCAACGTTGGGCGGCATTATGTCTGTCGCCATGGGGCGTGAATTAGGCCCCATTCTGACAGGTGTTGTCGTAGCCGGCCGCGTCGGTGCGGCTATGACGGCTGAAATCGGGACGATGAAGGTAACGGAGCAAATTGACGCCCTGCGCTGTATGGCTACGGACCCGGTAGCCTATCTGGTCGTGCCGCGCTTTGTTGCTTGTGTGGTTATGGTGCCGTTATTGACCTTTTTCGGGTATCTCATCGGTACGGGCGGCGGCTATTGTGTAGCCGTTTTCAGTGCGGGACTTACGGATTACACGTACATGCATTCCATCGAGTTCTTTACGGAAATCAGTGATGTCCTTTTCGGTCTTATCAAGGCCGGTGTCTTCGGCGGTATTATCGCCCTTGTAGCTTGTTTTGAAGGGATGCACGCCAAGAGTGGGGCCGAAGGGGTAGGACAGGCGACGACGAAATCCGTCGTTACGTCTATTATCTTTATTTTTATAACGAATTATATTTTGTCCGTCATTTTATACTAGGAGCGACCTATGATACGTTTAGAAGATATAACCGTCGCTTATGACGACAGAATTATTTTGAACCATGTCAATTTGGATATTCACGACGGCGAGACTCTGGCCGTTATCGGTGCCAGCGGCTCCGGAAAGAGTACGACCTTACGACTTATTATGGGGTTGCAAAAGCCGACGAGCGGCAGGGTATACATTGACGGCGAAGATATTACGGACTATTCGGAAGAAAAGATGGATGAAGTTCGACGCCATATGGGTATGGTCTTTCAGTATTCGGCTCTCTTCGACTCTATGACAGTCGGTGAAAACGTGGCCTTCGGTTTGAGGCAGCATACAAAGACGAAAGAAGAAGAGATTCATAAGATAGTTGCCGAAAAGCTTCACGCCGTGGGGCTGGACGGAATTGAAGAGATGATGCCCAACGACTTGTCGGGGGGCATGAAAAAACGTGTCAGTCTGGCAAGGGCCGTGGCCTTAAATCCGAAGATTATTTTATACGATGAACCGACAGCGGGTCTCGATCCGGTGCGCAGCAACGACATCAGTCGTCTGATAAAGGCTATGCAGGAAAGTATGCACCCTTTATCGGTCGTCGTTACACACGATATGGAGTCGGCCTTTTCAGTAGCTGACAGAATGGTGTATTTGGAAAACGGAAGATTTGAAATGATAGGAACAACGGAAGAATTTAAAAATACGACGAATGAAAAAGTTCGCTATTTCATTACAGGCGGTAAAGAAGGACGAGAAGGGGGCGAGAGATAATGAAGAATATGACGGCGGAAGTCAAGGTCGGAATTATGACCGTTGTCGGCGTACTCTTATTATTCTTTGTAGTCGTCGGCTTGTCCCATGCAGATTTGTTTCGTTCGTCGGGACTTACGGTACACGTAGCTTTCAGTGATGCCAACGGGTTACAGGCCGGTAATACCGTGCGCTACGTAGGCGTCAACGTCGGCAAGGTGGAATCCGTAACAGCCGGTAAAGACGGGGTGCAAGTGACCTTGAAGCTGAAAAAAGGTACGGAAATTCCTAAGGATTCCAAGGCCATCATTACGACGGACGGTCTTATGGGTGAAAAACTGGTGTCTATTACGCCCGGACAGGATACGCAACATTTAGTGACAGACGGCGGAACCTTACAGGGCGATAAGGTCAAGTCGGTTGACGATGTTATGGATAATGCCAATAAGTTGCTGAACAACGTAAACGACATGATGAAAAACGTCAATTCCGTTATCGGTGACGAAAAGACACAGGGGGCTATGCGCGGCTCCATTCAAAATATTGCCGGAATTACGGGCAATGTAAACGATATGTTGGCGGCCAATGCCGGCAATGTACAGCAGATGACGGCCAATATGGCGGCTATTACGGGACAATTGAATGAATCGGTACAACGCATGGACGGCGACGGAAAGATGAGCGCCGATATGCGCAGTTCCCTGGAAAATATCAAGGTTATTACGGACCGGTTTACGGTCATTGCGGGGGAGATGGAAAATATCGCCACGGACCCGCAGAGCAGTGCGGACATTCGGAAAACCTTGCATAATACGGCACAGATTTCCGAAAAGGTAAACGGCCTGCTCGGAGGTGGCGGTATGAACATGGAAGGCGAAGCCGGCATGTTGTATAATGATACGAGAAATGAGGTCAGCGGTCGCGCAAATTTTAAGTTATACCGTCGCGACTCTTTCGCACTTGTCGGTGCGGAAGACGTGGGAGACGGTACGCAGCTTAATTTGCAATACGGCAGAGCTTATAAAGACTATGCCGCAAGGGCCGGGTTGATACACGGTAAGTTCGGTATAGGGGCCGATTTCTTTACACACAGCAAGTTTCGCTTTTCTCTTGAAGGGTATGACCCCAACGACTGGCGTTATCGTTTGACGGCCCAATATCAGATTCATCCGCACATCTTCCTCATGGGGCAATTTACCCGCCCCATGTCGAGATCTGACGGCGGTAATTATTACGGGATTAACTATGTCTTCTAATACGACCGAATACGGTTACGGAGGTCTTGCAATGAATAAAAAAATTTCCAAGCAGATTTTGGTAGCAATCATGCTTACATCTATCAGTGCCGCTGCGGGCGCAGCCGACACGACGGAACATTTCGATGCGACGGACGTCATTAAACATGCGGCTTCGGCAGAGCTTTCAGACAGCCGTAAATCCGATGTGCCGCCTGAATTACGTGAAAAATTATCGCAACAAATTCATGCGGATATGGCCAAAAGGGCTGAAAAAGCGGCTAAAAAGAAAGAGGCCGATCCGGTTATCGTCGTCGGTCGCGTGCCTCGCAATGAAGCGGTACAGCTTACATTGCCCCGTACAGTAGGCATGGCCTTGGATTATAATCGGGACATTAAAATGGCTCACTATGACTTGAAGTCGGCTGAATATGCCATTAACGAAGCACGGGCCGGCAAGATGCCGAATGTAAATTATAGTTTTGCCGCTACTCGCAGCTCGTCGCAAACGGGTGTTGCCGGGGTCTCGACAATCGGTAACCGTTTTACAAACGGGCTCAGTGTGTCCATTCCTTTGTATACGGGCGGTAAGGTAGAAGGCATGACGGAAATTGCCAAGTTGGGTAAGACGACGGCACAAGAAGAAGTGCTGCGCGTTGAACAGCAGACGAAACTCGATGCCATTAAGGGATATTACGCTCTCTTGGCGTATAAACAGTTGAAAGACGTATATGATACATCGGTGACGAATTTGGAAGGACACGTTCGTAATGTAACGGCACAGTACAACGTCGGCACCGTTGCCAAACTTGATGTACTGACATCGGATGTATCCTTGGCCAACTCGAAGACCGATGCCGTAACGGCAGCCAATAATGTGGCCAATGCGGAAGCGTCTTTAGATAATATTTTGGGACTTCCTATTAATACGCGGTTGGAGTTGGCGGACCACAGTTTGCCGTTTAACGAATACAATATGTCTTTGGAAGACGCTCTCGACTACGCTATGAAATATCGTCCCGAAGTATTACAGGCGGCTTTAGCTGTAGAAAAAGCGGATGAAAATATCGGTATAGCTCAGTCGGGGTATCGCCCGACCGTAGCTGTCGGTGCAGGCCGTAACTGGTTCGACACGGACTTCCCGGGCACTAAGAATAAAGGCTGGCAGCTCCAGGGTACCGTATCCCTGCCCATTTGGGACGGCGGTGCCACCAGGGCTAAGACAAAAGAAGCTAAGGAAGCCTTTACGAAGGCTCGTGAAAATGAACAGAAGATTCGCGAAGCCGTACAACTCGAAGTAAAACAGGCATATCTTGCTATTCGCAGTGCAGCGCAGCGTGTACAAGCTACCCAGACCGTAGTAAACCAGGCTACGGAAAGCTTCAAAATCGCTACGGTTCGTTATCAGGCCGGGGTGGGGATTAACTTGGATGTTCTCGATGCTCAGCTAAACTTGGATAAGGCTCGCACGAACAACATTCAGGCTCTCTATGACTACAATGTAGGCATTGCAACTCTTGAAAAAGCGATGGGCATGGACGTTCGTACGGGTGCGGTTATTCCGACGAATGTATAAGTTATAAATACATAAGAGAGAGAATTGTTTGCTGCAATTCTCTCTTTGTCTATAGATGAAATACGGGAGTTACCATTCATGAAGAGACACCGCTTGTTTACAAGTGTCGTTATCATCTTTTTGGTGGTTTTCGGCGCCGCCTTTATTTGGATGCGCACGGCTCTATGGCCCCGATTACCGCAGATGATTACGTCCTTGGCCGATGAAAAAATAAACGGCACCCTGACATTTAGTGATATGCATATATCCCTTACGGGGAAAGTCGTCTTTACAGACGTAGCCGTTGCGGATGCGCAGGGAAGACGCGTGCTGGACAGTGAGGAAGTTGACGTTACGATCAATCCTTTCAA
>NZ_JAQCUN010000090.1:0-5514 GCF_027685385.1 Megasphaera sp. AF13-6AC | reverse complement strand
TGATATAAGATCCGAAACCCATGGCCGCCATATAAAGACCGATGGTAACGGAATACTGCTGACGGACCCCATAAACAAACCTTTGAGGGGCCCTAAGCCACGACTTCCCATAACAATTAAATCGGCATTATTCTTCTTAGCTACCGAAAGAATAGCCGGTCCGGGCGAGCCGACTTCGAAGGCTTCCCCCACCGTTACCGAATCGGGAATGTTCGCCGTAACGGCATCCAGAATCTTCTTTCCTTCTTCTTCCATATCTAAGGCTACCTGCTCGGTTACATAACCGCTGGCATTAGGAATCTGATCGAAATTGGAAATAACGGATACGATGTTGGCTACGTATACCAATGTTAAGGACGCTCCTACGGTAGAGGCGATTGTAACAGCATGTTCAACTGCGCGCTTCGAGTTATCCGAACCGTCGACGGGAACAACAATTGTTCTATAATCTTTCATATTAGACCCCTCCTATGAATTCTACTTGTATTATAACAATTCGCCGTCAAAAACAAAATTCCTTCTTTTATTTTTAAAATTATAATTTTAGTCTCTATGCCCTATATGCAAAAATAGTACATTTTCATATAATATTATGATACAATATTTTAGAAGATATTAAAATAAAATTTATTTTTTATGGAAAGGCGGTTCTTATGAACAGGTTTTTAAAATTTCTTTTATCATTGTCAACCGTCGCAATGACAACCATCTTGCCTATTGCGGCTAATGACGGGCACGAGGCGGTTGCCGCCGTACTGCCGGCGTGGAGTGTTATTCCTTTTATCGGTATGCTCTTGTCTATCGCTGTCATCCCGTTAACACACCCCCATTGGTGGGAAAAGAATATGCATGTGGCGGCAGGCATCTGGTCTCTCGTTTTTATCATTCCTTTTGCTTTTGCCTACGGTTTCAGCGAAGCCTGGTTCCGTCTCCTTGAATCCATGCTCCTCGACTACGTGCCGTTTATCGTACTGCTTTTCGGACTCTTTGTGGCTGCCAGCGGCATTGCCGTAAGAGGCACCTTGCCGGGAACGCCGAAGGTTAATATGCTCATTCTCTTCATCGGTACGATGTTAGCCAGCTGGATCGGTACTACCGGTGCAGCTATGGTCATGATTCGTCCGTTAATTCGTGCCAACAAGTGGAGAAAGAAAGCGGCTCATGTTATCGTCTTCTTCATCTTCCTCGTAGCCAATATCGGCGGCTGTCTTACCCCTCTCGGCGATCCGCCTCTTTTCATGGGGTTCCAACGCGGAGTCCCCTTCACCTGGACCTTCCATTTGGCACCCTTTTTACTACTGAACATGATTATCCTATTTGCAGCCTTCTACTTTATTGACAGCTACTTCTGTAAAAAAGAGTTGGCCGAAGGCCGTTCCCCCTTGGACGAACTGTCTGAATCCGAAAAGGAACCCATCCGGATTGAAGGGCTGCATAATCTCATCTTTATCGGCATGATTATCGTCGGAGTTATTGCCAACGGTCTTTTACCGAAGGAATTCGCCTTCTTTGCCGATAATGCGGGAATTCCCGTATACGATGAAATCGTCTTTCCCTATGCTACCATAGTGGAAATCATCATTATTTTAGTAGCAGCTTTTCTTTCCCTGAAGACGACGAAAGAGTCGATCCACGAATTGAACGAGTTCTCTCACGCACCAATCATTGAAGTAGCAACCCTATTCTTGGGGATTTTTATCACCATGATTCCGGCGCTCATTTTCTTAAAGGTTCACGGTGCCCAATTGGGTATTCACGACCCGTGGCAGCTCTTCTGGGCCACAGGGTTCCTTTCGTCCTTTTTGGACAATACGCCTACCTACTTGGTCTTCTTACAGACAGCCGGTGCTATCGGCTCGACGACGGGCATTCACACATCCGTCGGCACTGTTTCACAAATCATGCTGGAAGCCATCTCGGCCGGTGCCGTGTTCATGGGCGCCAACACCTATATCGGCAATGCCCCCAACTTTATGGTTAAGTCCATTGCTGAAGAAAACGGCATTAAAATGCCCAGCTTCTTCGGCTACATGGGGTGGTCTATAGCTATCCTCATTCCCACCTTCATTATCGACATGGTCGTATTCTTCTTATAAGCAAATACTCAACTGTAAAAAGCGAGGAATCGGAATCTCGATTCCTCGCTTTTATTCTCTATCGCCACTTATGAACGGCATCCATATAATAATCCAGTATAACAGGCTGCGTAACAGCGTTTATTTCTACATCACCGGCTATTTCATCTTTTCCGAAAACAAACATTTTATTCATAACGTCATCCGTTAAGAAGCGTGTATTTACGGCTCGAACGGGATGAATAATTGCCAAAGAGTGTTTGCTAGCCAAATTGAATCCCCAATCACCGAAAGACGGTACTTGTAAATGATAAGGGTAGACATAAAAACCTTCCGATTCAAGAGTTTTATGAATACTCCAAAACGTCTTAGTCGCATAATAGGGACTCGTCGATTGCACCACCATAACACCGTTTTCCCCCAGGGCCTTGTAGCAAAGGCGATAAAAGATGTTGCTGTACAACTTGACAAGAGTCGCATTATTTGGGTCCGGTAAGTCTATGACAATGACATCGTATATATGATTCGTCTGTTCCAAAAACTTAAAGGCATCATCATTAATAATCGTAACCCGCGGATCCGTTAAAGAGTGTTCATTAAGCTTCGTCAAGACGGGGTTGGTAGAAGCCAAGTCGGTTATAGCCTTATCCAAGTCTACCAACGTAATCTCTACGCCTTCATACTTTAAAAGCTCGCGAGCTGCCAAGCCGTCTCCGCCTCCGAGTATCAAAACACGTTGCGGATTTTGTACCTGTGCCATAGGCACATGAATCAACGCTTCATGATATCGGTATTCATCGCTCGAGGAAAACTGTAAATTTCCGTCAATAAACAGCCGCACATCATCTTTATGACGAGTAACGACAATTTTTTGGTACTCCGTCTGCGTGGAAAAAATAATGGTATCACGATACAAGCCGCCTTCAACATATTTGGAAATATTCCCTGCAAAAGCCACGCCTGTAAACAACCCGATCGTCAGCATGATGACAACAGACCGCCAAATCCGACGCAATCTCAATTTTCGATAATGGGCTCCAATGACGATTCCCGCCGCAGCCACATTCAAAACCCCACACAAAAAAGCCGTCGCCAAATACCCTAAATGCGGCAAAAATAAAAGAGGAAAGACGACGGAACCGGCCAATCCGCCCATATAGTCAAAGGCAAATACAGATGACAGGGTATGTCGTAAATCTCCCCGCTCCACTTCCAAAATTCGTGCCAACAAGGGAATTTCCATACCTACAAGTATGCCGATTCCGATAATAAAGGCATACATCACGACCTGATAGGCTTCCAAGTACAAATTAGCCAAAAAAATAAAGGTCGCACTAAGTCCTCCTATAATACCGATAATCACCTCAATACCGATAAACCAGTCATATAAATTACGGCGAATATATTTACTGATATAAGATCCGAAACCCATGGCCGCCATATAAAGACCGATGGTAACGGAATACTGCCACACCGTATCACCGGATATGTATGAACTGATAGCGCCTATGATCAATTCATAGCACAGAGAGCACCCTGATATGATAAAAGCTGTAAGCAGCAACAGGCGTTCCGACTTCATCACTGAATGGCCCCGGCTACGACAAGTGCCAAACCTACAAAAATACCGAAGGTAACAATACCTGCCGCTACATTACCGCTCATAATTTCTTTAGACAATGAATACTTACGCTGAAAGGCACTGATAAAGAAAAAGCCCATAAGAAAAACGGCTATTCCTATGACGGCATAAATAAGACTGAACATAATGCCGTGTAAAAGAAATTCTTCTACTTCTGCCGCTGTCGGTGATTGAATGGCTGTCCGAACAATCTCTCCCATGCCGATAAACGAACCGGCACAGACCCAGGCAACAGCACTATTCCCTCTTTTTATTTCCGTCGGAAAGTCACCGGGAATAAACTGATCGATAATCATATTCCCGACAATCATCAAAATAATTCCCAAGAAGGAGAATATCAATACATTCACAATATCCGCAATATAAGGCATAAGTTCCTCCCGTATACATAGAAATATTTCCGAACTTTTTATTTTCCCACACTCGTACCTCCATGGGATCCGGTCCGACTGCTCACGCTGTTTCGACGCACGCTGGATGCATATTGATTGTACGGCGAATAAGTGGTATGCGATGATCCCGGTGTGTAAGAGGCGTATGAAGACGTTCCTCCGTAACGCCCGCGATCTCGGTCATATCCATTACGCCAGTAAGCATAGCGATAAAAGCCGTATGAATGGGTGGTACTGTGATAGCCGCCGTCATCCGTGTTGTTGTAAGCCGCTTCCCGACTTTCAACGCGAAGCAATACCGTCCCTTCCGTCGATATATATACGGTAATAAACTCGTTATCCGTCAAAATCGTTACAGTCTGTGTAGGAACACCGGTCGTTCGCACCAAATCCGCCAATTCCTCATCAGCTTGGCTATCCATATTTTCCAGTGCCGTATCGCCGTCTTGAGTAACTTCCGAAATCTTACCGTCTACGCCCTTAATGATATCCTGTACAGTCGCATCCAAATCTTTGTCGGACTGATAAATATCGGACTTAGTATTATTGGCATCCGTGACGGAAGTGACATATGTATAAGTCCCCGGCTTATCCTTTACATATTCGGCTACCGTATAAGGATATCCGAAGAAGTCCCGTATATCGTGTCGCATAGAATAACCCATATACAAAAGAATACAAATCCCTACGACGAAAAACAAGAATATTCCGGTCTTAATAAGGCGTCTACGGAGCATTTGGCGTTTAATAAAGTCGGTCAACTCCGCATTTTTCTCAATCCGCACAACCTTTTCATCTATATACCGACCGCGCGAATATTCCGTGCAATCTTCCCACTTTTCTATAGAAAAGAACATCCCTTTATTATTCCGGTAGTTTTTATAATCGGCTTCGTCACCACGTTCTACATCGTCGGACCCGTATATATCCCAAACGTCGGTAACACGCTTCCTACCACTGTCAACAAGACGCATGCCGTCGGGAATTATGCCTGTTGAAACAACTCGCGACAACTGATACTCGCGATTTTCGTACCCACGACTGCCGTCATCCTTACTGAGCCAATATTCCGTATCGGTACGATGCTCTATGAGGAGATGCTCAACCCATGAGTAGCCCTCCTTATTTTCATATGCAATTGTCCCTAAAACCGTATATAAATCGTTTTCGATACGCAGTGTATCGCCGTATTTAAAGTTCATGTCACACTCGCAATCGGAAAAATTTTATATTTATTGTTTCTCTTACGAACGTCTACCGATATAGTCAAACACCCTTTTCAAAATCATCTTACACTAACCCTTCAGCCTTTTCAATACACCCGTTCTTACTGCCTTGAATTCCGTCACAATCCTTGTTTACAACGAAAAAGTCGGACGACCGAGGTGACCTCGTTCGTCCGACT
>NZ_JAQCUN010000009.1:22426-23623 GCF_027685385.1 Megasphaera sp. AF13-6AC | reverse complement strand
ATGAGATTCGATGATGTTATGACAATAGCCGAAGCAAGCGAACGCTTCGGTCGTGCAGCAAGTACACTTAAGCAGGCGTGCCTATCTGGTCGCCTGGTTGAAGGTGAAGAATGCCGCAAATCCGGCGGCGTATTGTTAGTAACCAAACAAGGCTTGGAACGGCTTTACGGAAAGGAACATCCGACACAGACATACTATTTCGCCGAATTCCAGAACGCCGGCAGTTATAGGCAAGCGGAAAAACTCAAGGCTTGTAGCCTTCGAGCTGCAAAGCGTGAAGCAAGTATGCGGCAGGCATTTTACGGTACTGTCCTTGAAATCGGTTGCGAGGTAAACGAAGACGGGTTCATTTTAAATCCCGTCGCTAGAAAAGAAGTAGGGAAGCAATGGAAAGATGTTGAAGTCAAGTAAACCGCAAGTGACTTATTAAAAATACCATTATTAAACACATAAAAATTCACTTAGTGCTGCTGCTATGTTTGACAACATTTTGACAACATTGTTGTCAAAAATATAGTAAGTTATATGGAAATATAAAGAGTGAAAATGGCTTGATAGTGCAAATATCGAGTTATATAGCTACTCTTAAAAACGTGTTTAACGGACGCGCTACTTTGAGGGGGTAGTGAACGTAAGTTCGTATGGGGTCAAGTCCCATCGACCGCACCATAAGTAAATAAGCGCTTCTCGAGAGATTCGGAAAACGTTCTTTTTTGTGTGCTGTAATAAAACGGGAGTTATAGGATACTTCATATCGGTTTTAACAGTAATACATCCGGAAGAATAAAGGTTGAGTAGAATATATACTTGCTTATGTATAAAGAAACGGAATGGATATTAATTACTGAATGATAATGAAGAAAGATCATAAATAAATTATAATATAAATGTGATATATTTGTAATTAATAATAGTAACGGAGGTTTGAGAGGAAGATGATAAGAAAGAATACTTTATTAGCCGTAAGTATCTTGTGCGCAGTAAACGGATGGGGTATGGCGGCTAATAGCTTGAATATAGGTGAAAATAGTGTAGTAACCGGGGATAATTCCGTAGTAGGAGGAAAAAATTCCAGTGTCAACGGGAATAATTCTATTGCTTTCGGAGAAGGAGCTAAAGTTACGGAATCCAGCGTCTTTGCAATCGGAAAGAGAGCGGAAGTTTTAAAAGAAAACAGTCTTGCTATAGGTAATAATA
>NZ_JAQCUN010000009.1:0-22416 GCF_027685385.1 Megasphaera sp. AF13-6AC | reverse complement strand
TGGGGTATGGCGGCTAATAGCTTGAATATAGGTGAAAATAGTGTAGTAACCGGGGATAATTCCGTAGTAGGAGGAAAAAATTCCAGTGTCAACGGGAATAATTCTATTGCTTTCGGAGAAGGAGCTAAAGTTACGGAATCCAGCGTCTTTGCAATCGGAAAGAGAGCGGAAGTTTTAAAAGAAAACAGTCTTGCTATAGGTAATAATACAAAGGCGACTGAAATTATGACTACGGCTGTAGGGTATGGTTCCAAGGCTAAAAATGAGTATGCTACGGCTGTGGGCTACCAAAATATAGCTACCGGCAATCAGTCATCTGTCTTCGGGTCCGACTCCGAAGCTTCGGGGGACAACTCTTTGGCAGTAGGCAGCCATGCAGAGAGCAAAGGCGACTATAGCGTCGGCATGGGCTTTAAGGCGAAAACAGATAGTGAGGGAGCTGTCGCCATCGGCAACCAGGCAACGAGTTCAGGAGAAAACGGATTAGCATTGGGAACCATTGCCAAGGCAACTCAAAAGGACTCAGTGGCACTGGGCCATTCAGCACAGGCAACGGAGATCAACAGCGTTGCTTTAGGCTCCAGCTCTACGACGGATCAGGCCGTATCTACCGCCGTCATGACGATAAACGGTACGACTTATAATCTGGCCGGCAGTACGGCCGACAGTACTGTATCTGTCGGTACGGTGAGACAGAATTCACAAGGTGATATTTTTGAAATAAAACGGACTATTACTAATGTAGCAGCAGGTCGAGTGTCCGATACATCGACAGATGCAATTAACGGTAGCCAATTACATGCTGTGACGCAGGCTGTTGAAACCAATGCCGGCAATATTCGTCTTTTGGACAACAGAATCAGTAATATATCCAATATAGCAGCTACAAAAGCCAATAACTATACAGACTCGCAAGTAGGAATAGTAGGAGCCAGATCAGCCGCTTTGGCAGGGCTGCATCCGCTTGAATTTAATAAGGACGACAAGGCCAGCTATGCTGTTTCGATGGGCAATTATAAAGGGAAAAGTGCCGTGGCTTTGGGGGCTTTTTACCGGCCCAATGAGCGAACTATGGTCGGGTTCGGGACGACAGTGGGAGATGACACGCAATATACTTTGAATGTATCCTTTAAAACCGGTAAAGGGAGTGACTATGTTGCGGAAGGTAAGTCGAAAGATGCCAGAATTACCCGTTTAGAACTGTTGGTACAGCAATTGTTACAAGAGGTTCAGGAATTGAAAGCAAGTCGATAATAAATAATAAAGGACACGCTTTAGAATGAGAAGATTCTAAAGCGTGTCCTTTCGTGCTTATATTTTTACTTGGCTGAAAACCTTGCCGATAGGTTCGCGAATGACTAGATCGGCTTGAGTGTCTATCCCTGTCTCACCTTTATTGATTAGGACCAGCTTATGGCCTTTGTAATAGTGAATAAGACCGGCTGCCGGATAGACGACAAGCGACGTGCCGCCGATGATGAGCATGTCCGCTTTTTGGATATACCGTATCGTTTCTGTAATAACCTCGTCGTCTAATGATTCTTCATATAGGACGACATCAGGTTTTATGGGGCCGCCACAGGAGTTGCAACGAGGGATGCCGTCGGCTTTTTTCATATACTCCGCATCGAAGAAGGCCCCGCAACGTTCGCAACGGTTACGGTGCACACTGCCGTGGAGTTCTAACACATTGTGACTGCCCGCTTTTTGGTGTAGTCCGTCAATATTTTGTGTAATGACGGCTTTGACTTTTCCGGCCCGTTCCCATTCAGCTAATTTCAGGTGGGCTGCATTGGGCTTTGCATTAAGACAGAGCATTTTGTCGTGATAAAAACGATAAAACTCTTCCTTGTTATTTTCATAGAAAGTGTGGCTCAAAATTGTTTCGGGAGGAAAGTCATAGGTCTGATTATACAGGCCGTCTACACTGCGAAAATCGGGGATGCCGCTTTCTGTCGAAACACCGGCTCCGCCGAAAAAAACGATATTGTCGGAATTCTTTACCATTTGAACGAACTGATCGATTTCAGACATACGAACCTCCTTATAAGGCGAAGATTTTGTTTAATAACGAAAGGCCGCTTTTTGTTTTGAATATGTTATTGCGAAAGTGTCGAATGGCATCCGCTTTTAATGCGTCTTCATAGGCATTGACAATGAAATCGGCTTCCAGGAGAATTTGCCAGTCGGAACCGTTTACACCGCTGTAAGTGTGGTGGTGAGCAATGAGAAAGCATACTCTGTCTATGAGTTCTTCATCCGTTGTTAAACGGCTTAAAATTTCTCGTGCCGGTGCAGGACCTTCTATTTCCTGATATTTCCCCGAGCAGTTTCCATATTTTTCTTCAGCGGCATGAATACCTATATCATGCAAGACTGCCGCTGTGCGGAGAATTTCCAACGTGCGAGGGTCAAGCCCCTCCATACGGCCGATGAGCTCGGCAAAGGAATGAACTTTAATAAAGTGTTGAATGCGTTTAGCATCGCCTTTGTCGTAAGTAATGGCGGCTACCGTAAGTTTACTTATATCCATGTCAGGTACCTCAAAATCATACTTATTAATATATTTTCATTATACTAGGTCGTACAGACTTTTGCTATAAACAGAATATCTTTATAAATACGAATGACACGAGGCGATGTGTGCGATCCGGAAACAACGATTCGCAATATGAAAAGAAAGAAAATGACCATAAAACAGAAATAAATAAGGAAAAATAAGGGAAAAATAAAGAAAATACGAAAAATAACAAAGCTATAAACAAAAGCGATAGTTTCGATTTGTAATATATTAAAAAAGAAAGGGGGAAATCGCTTAATAAGGTGAATATTTATTGACAAAAACAACGGCACATCTTATGATTTCTATATGTGAAAATGAATTTTAACAAAAGGAGAGGGCTTTTATGGCTGCACTTATTTTAAACGAGTTGGATTATTTGGACAGTGTCCTCTATTATCCCGTCTTGGTCGTCGTACTGGTTGTAGCGGGACTTTATTTTTCTTGGCGAACCAGACTGGTACAGTTGCGGATGTGTGCCGAAAGTATTCGTGTCGTTTTGGAAAAACCGCAAGGGGCTGAATCTGTATCGTCTTTTCAGGCTCTTATGGTATCTACGGCGTCGCGTGTCGGTACGGGGAATATTATCGGTATTTCTACGGCTATTTGTCTCGGCGGTCCGGGAAGCGTTTTTTGGATGTGGCTGGTGGCTATTATCGGCGGGGCCAGTGCCTTTATTGAAAGTACATTGGCTCAGATTTATAAACGGCGTGATTCCCAAGGCGGTAGTTACGGCGGTCCGGCTTACTATATTGAAACAGCCTTGCACAGTCGTTTTGTCGGTGCTGTTTTTGCCCTCTTTTTGATTTTGACCTATGCCGGCGGCTTTAATCTCCTGGCTTCTTATAACTTACAATCAACTTTTGCCGTATACAGTTTTTATGATAAAGCGACGACACCTTGGATTTTAGGAGCCATCTTTGCTGTTTTGGTAGGGTATTGTATTCTCGGGGGCGGCAAGCGTATTGTTCGCACGACTTCTTGGATTGTTCCTATCATGGGCGGCATTTATGTAGTAGCGGCTTTATATATTATTTTGACCCATATTACGTATATCCCCGATGTGTTTGCAATTATCTTTGCTAATGCATTTGACTTTCAGGCTATTTTCGGCGGTATTGCCGGATCTTGCCTCATGTACGGCGTAAAGCGCGGCCTCTACTCGAACGAAGCCGGTATCGGTTCGGCCCCGAATGCGGCCGCTACAGCCGATGTCAGCCATCCCGTAAAACAAGGGCTTGTACAGATGCTTTCCGTATACTTGGATACCTTGGTAGTCTGCACGGCTACGGCAATGATGTGCCTTTGTTCGGGTGTGCCCATTACCAAAGAGGCTGCCGGGGCTGCCTATGTACAGCAGGCCTTGACGGCGGATCTCGGGTCTTTCGGTCCTATTCTGATTACCGTTTGCATGGTCCTTTTCGCCTTCTCCACACTGATCGGTAACCTCTTTTATGTAGATAATTGCTTGACCTTCCTTCACGGTAAGGTGCCCGGCAAATCTTTTATGGTTGCGTATCGCATTATTGCCGCTCTGATTATCTTTGTCGGTGCCGGTATGTCCATGGCTGCGGCTTGGGACATAGCGGATATCTTTATGGCCTTCATGTGCCTTATCAACATCCCGGCATGTGCTATTTTGGGTACTACGGCCGTTAAAGCTATGAAAGACTATGAACGCCAGAAAAAAGAAGGAAAGAATCCTGTATTCTTGGCAAAAAATATCGGCTTGGATGAAACGAATCTCGATTTTTGGAAATAAGCCGAGTTGTAAACGGGGGCCTCTTTTGAGAGGCTCCCGTTTTTGTGTGTAAAAAATAAAACAGTAGCGTGATTGGAAGAGACTTTTCTTGACAAAAAAAAGAATATCAGTACAATAGGTCTATACACATAATGTATAAGAAAAAACTATGAAGAAGACGGTCAGGGAATATTCAGTCTTAAGCGAGTCGGTGACGGTGGGAGACCGACAGAAGGAACCCTTGGCGAATCACTTCGGAGTTGCAGCCGCGAACCGGTTGCCGGCTTACCGCCGTTAACAGGTCAAAAGTGGCTGTACGCAGTTATTAGGGTGGTACCGCGGTGATTAAACATCTTCGTCCCTTAGGGATGAAGATGTTATTTTTTTAAGGAGGAAATCATAATGGATTATGGTAAAACCTTGCATCTTCCGGAAACGGAATTTCCGATGCGCGGCAATTTGCCGAAAAGAGAACCTGAATTATTGGCTTTTTGGAAAGATAACGATATCTATCACAAACGCCTCAAAAAAAGAGAAGGGGCGAAAAAATTTATTCTCCATGACGGACCTCCTTATGCGAACGGAAAATTACATATCGGTCACGCCTTAAATAAGGTGTTGAAAGATATTATTTTAAAATACAAGACGCAGCAGGGCTTTTATACCAAGTATGTACCCGGGTGGGATACGCACGGGTTACCGATTGAACATGCGGTTATTAAAGAAACGGGGCTCAATCGTCATGAAATGAGTCCCCTCGACTTGCGCAAACGTTGTCATGATTATGCGTTGGCACGCGTCGATGAACAGCGGGCGGACTTCATTCGATTCGGAGTTCTCGGGGAATGGGACGATCCGTATCTGACTTTGGCTAAGCATGTAGAAGTAGCCCAAATCGGTGTCTTCGGGACAATGGCTAAAAAAGGCTATATTTACAAAGGCTTGAAGGCAGTATATTGGTGCCCCCATTGTGAAACGGCACTGGCTGAAGCTGAAATCGAATATAAAGAAATTAAGTCAAATTCTATCTTCGTGCGTTTTAAGGCTGAAGACTTGGGCAGTCATGCTCCGCAAGGCTTTGATAAGGACCATACATATGCACTTATCTGGACGACGACGCCTTGGACCATTCCGGCCAATAAGGCCATCGCTGCTAACAGTGACATTGAATATGTATGGGTAAAGGTCGGCGATGATGCTCTCTTGTTGGCGAAGAAACTCGTTGAATCTTCCATGGAAGCCGCCAAGGTTACGGAATATGAAGTATTGCCCGGCATCATGAAGGGGAAGGATATTGAAGGGTTGCGTTTTGTACATCCCATGTACGAAGATCGTAAAGTCCCGGTTATCCTCGGCGACCATGTAACCTTGGAAGCCGGCACGGGCTTAGTTCATACGGCTCCTGACCATGGTGTAGAAGACTTTGAAGTTTGCAAAAAATATCCCGACTGGCATTTGGAACCCATCGGTACCGTAGGCCCTGACGGAAAGTATACATCGGCCGTTCCCGGCTATGAAGGAAAGTTCGCCCTTGATATGAATGTAGAGATGATTAAAGCGTTGGCTGCTTCCGGGGCCCTCTTTGCTAAGGGCTCATTGCGTCACCAGTATGCACATTGCTGGCGGTGTAAGAATCCCATCATTTATCGTGCTACGGAACAATGGTTTTCATCTGTTGACGGGTATCGTAAAAAGGCTTTAGAAGCCATTGATCAGGTACAGTGGATTCCTTCATGGGGACATGACCGTATTTATAATATGATTCGTGACCGCGGCGACTGGTGTATTTCTCGTCAACGTGTTTGGGGGGTACCTATTCCTATTTTCTACTGCCGCGAACATAACCATGCCGTTATTACGGATGAAACCATCGCTCACTTGCAGGAAATCTTTGCTAAAGAAGGGTCCGATGCATGGTGGGCTCATACGGAAAAGGAATTGCTTCCCGAAGGCTTTAAATGCCCTGAATGCGGTTGTACGGAATTCCGTAAAGAATCGGATATTATGGACGTCTGGTTTGACAGCGGTTGTACGCACCAAGGCGTATTGTGCCATGATCCCGAATTGGCATATCCTGCCGACATGTACTTGGAAGGATCTGACCAACATCGCGGTTGGTTCAACTCATCTTTGCTCACATCGGTAGCAGCTAACGGCATCGCTCCGTATAAGGCCGTTTTGACGCACGGCTTTACCGTTGACGGTGAAGGTCGTAAGATGAGTAAATCCGTGGGCAATACCGTAGCGCCTCAGGAAGTTATTGACCAGTACGGTGCTGATGTTATGCGCCTTTGGGTATCGTCTGCCGACTATCAGGGCGATGTAAGACTCTCGCCGAAAATTTTGAAACAGCTTAGTGATGTATATCGTAAAATTCGTAATACATTCCGCTTCCTTCTCGGTAATATTAATGATTTTAATCCTGAAACGGATGCCGTTTCTTATAAGGATATGTCGGAAATTGACAAGTGGGCTCTTCTTAGATTGGAACAGGTTCTGGAAACTGTTACGGAAGCTTATGAAAACTACCAGTTCCATGTTATGTATCATACCATTCACAACTTCTGCACCGTCGATCTCAGCTCTATCTACTTAGATGTAACGAAGGATCGTATGTATACGGAAAAAACGGATGCTCGTGAACGTCGTAGCGCCCAAACGGCTATGTATATCATCCTCGATACGTTGGTTAAAATCGTATCACCCGTACTTTCTTTTACAGCTGAAGAAGTATGGAAATATATGCCTGCCGTTTCAGGTAAGGAAGAAAGCGTGCTCCTTACGGACTGGCCCGAATATCATAAGGAATACCTTGATACGGACTTGGCGGCTCGTTGGACCAAGCTTTTGAGCTATCGCTCAGATTTGACCCGGATTTTGGAAGGGGCTCGTCAGGATCGTACTATCGGCCACTCTTTAGATGCGGTCGTTACGATTTATGCGACCGGCGATTCATATACTTTCTTGAAAGAATGGGAAGATAAATTGGCAACCTTGCTGATTGTCAGTGAAGCCACACTGGTTGAAGGTGCAGGCCCTGTCGATGCCGTTGCCGGTGAAGAACACGGTGATATGAAAGCTGTAGTTGCAGCCTCGGCATATGAAAAGTGCGAACGTTGTTGGAAACATGATAAGACGGTCGGTACGGACTCGGATCATAAGACCTTGTGCCACCGTTGCGTTTCAGCTTTGGAATAAAAACCGGACTTACATGAAAAATCAGGCCTTGAATTTCAAGGCCTGATTTTTGTATTGGCAGAGACTTTAAATTAAACCACGGCTTTGTAAATAGTGTTTGGCTACATCCTGAGCGCTCCTGCCGTTGACACGTACATCGTAGTTCATAGTACGCATTTCGTCTTCCGTTATTTTGCCGCTTAAGGCATTTAAAATCTCCTTTAATTCCGGGTGGTCTATTAAGACCGACTCGCGAATAAGGGGGGCTCCCCGATAGGACGGGAAGAGGTGTTTGTCGTCTTGCAAGACGACGAGATCATATTGCACGAGTTCACTGTCAGTAGAATATGCATCCGTAATCGTAATGGCATCGTTCTTAAGGGCTTCGTAACGAAGGGACGGCTCCATTGTCTTTACGTGTAAGTTCAGGCCGTAGAGGGACTGAAGACCGCGGTAACCGTCTTCCCGATCGGCAAATTCCAGGGTGAAGCCCGCCACGGCATAGTCGGAAACTCGAACCAAGTCGGAAATCGTTTTTAAGGAATGAGTTTCGGCAAAAGCTGAGGGAACAGCAACGGCGTATGTATTTTCATAGGCCATAGGCTCTAAATAGACAAGATGATCTTGTTTATAAATAAGGTCTCGTCCTTGTTTATATACCGTTTCGGCGTTTGTAGACGGAGTCGGTTTTTTCTTCAACAAGGTGGTCGTTACAGTTCCCGTAAATTCGGGATATATATCGATATCGCCGCTTTTTATGGCTTCGTAGAGAAAGGCCGTTTTGCCGAAATTCGGTTTTAATTCCACCTTTAGATCGCTATGAGCCTCAATAAGCTCCTTATACATGTTAATCAGTATATCCGGTTCAGTGCCGAGCTTTCCGGCAATAATCACTTTATTATGAGGCATATTCGGCTGAACGAAGGCAGCCGTTGTACCGATGGCTATGATAAGGAAAGAGACGGTTATAAAGCGGAGTGAACGCCTTTCTGCCAAGCGTAAGAAACTGGTGAAAGAAATGGCTAACAGTGCTGATGCGAAAGCGCCGATTATAATGAGGGAACTATCATGACGATCAATTCCGAGAAGAATGAAGGAACCGAGTCCGCCGGCGCCGATAAGGGCGGCTAAGGTAGCCGTACCGATAATCATAACGGCGGCTGTACGCACACCGGACATAATGACGGGCATGGCTAAGGGAATTTCATAAGTTTTTAACTTTACGAACCGGTTCATACCCAAGGCTTCACCGGCTTCTTGAAGGGACGGATCGATTTCGTTGATACCCGTAACAGTATTTTGTAAGATAGGGAAAAGAGCATAAATGACGAGGGCTACCAAGGCCGGAATGGGACCGATGCCGAAGACGGGAATCATAAGGCCTAAAATAGCCAATGAAGGCAAGGTCTGCATAATTCCTGTTAGTTGCGTTATTACAGCGGCTATTCGGGGCTTGCGACTGATGAACAGTCCCAAAGGAAAGGCAATGAGTATGGCCAGGCACAAGGAACTGACAGACAGTTCCAAATGCTGGATGAGCGCTGTAAAGAGGTCATGTTGCCGGTCTATAAAGACGGCTATAAGATTATTCATCAATATCACCGCCCATCTCGAATAAGCGTCTTACAAACTCGTTTTTCGGATGACGGCGAATCTTTTCCGCCGTATCAATCTGAATTATCTGCCCCTTATCCATAATACAAAGACGAGTACCCAAATAGGAGGCTTCAACCATATCATGAGTCACGAAGACGACGGTTAGGTTAAATTCTTGATGAATTTTTTTGATAAGACCCTGTAATTGCTTACGAGAGAGGGGGTCTAGGGCACTGAAAGGCTCATCCATGAGTAAAACCTTCGGACGACCGATGAGGGAACGGATGATACCGACACGTTGTTGTTGTCCTCCTGACAATTCGTGGGGATAGCGGTGCATGAATTCGTGAGGATCCAGGCCCGTCTTTTCAAGCCATAGATGGCTACGCCGCCGAATTTCATTTTTATCGATATGCTTCATTGACGGGACAAGGGCTATATTCTCACCGACTGTTAGGTTCGGAAAGAGCGCAATTTGTTGTAGTACATAGCCGGTATCAAGTCGCAGTGACCGTAAATTCAGATCGTGAAGGGGATTGCCGTTGCGGAGAATAGTTCCGCTTGTCGGTTCTATAAGACGGTTTAATAACTTCAGTAACGTTGTTTTACCGCTTCCGCTGGCACCGACGAGAACAAAAAACTCCCCGTCATTTACTGTTAAGGTTGTTTCGTGAAGAACCGTGGTTTGACCGTATTGTTTAGTTATCTTTTTCAGTTCGAACATGGCTAAATCCTTTTTTTATCAGTCAAGGGCAGTAGATAGCATTCCGGTGCAAGTCTTACTTTCAGAGCGAATAAATCAGTCTGTGTTTGTTGCTTTTGAGGTACTATAACAGCTGTGAGTATAACTGTCAAAGTATTAGATATAAAAAATGCAGGTGTACGTATGTACACCTGCATTTTTTATATCTTTGGTACTATCTATCCTTCCGAAATACAATCATTCAGGTCGGCAATTAAAGCGTCTACGTCGATTCCGTGAGCTCCGGCCCCTTCACCGATTGTTTCAAAATGAGATGCCATACAACCGACGCAACCCAGACCGTAGTCTTGGAAAATTTCAATGATTTGCGGATATTTCTGAACTGCTTCAATAATGTTCGTATCTCTGGTAATGGCCATATGAAAAGCCTCCTTATATTTATACTGGATAAGTAGTTTTTACGATTTTTATTATAGCATACTTTGGTGATTTGGCTATAAAAATCTAAAAAGAGGCAAAACTTGCGACTTCGCGGGACACGTGATAAAATGCCATAAAGTCATCAAACTGTCGATACCGATGTTTTTGTGTAATTAGAAGGTGGAGGCGGGCACAGACATGAAAAGACTATTCATAAGTATGGGCTTATTTTTGTGGCTGGCTATAGGCGGAATTGTGATTGTCGGAGCGGAATCATATCCCGTATATTTGAACGGGGACAGGAACTATATTCTCTGTGACGCCTATAAGGAAACAGCCTGGTATTTGGATCGCAGTTCATTAAACGTACAAAAATATGATCCTCCGCAATATATTATTGCCGTTAATGTTGTCACCGTGCCTGATGCGGATCGAGGGGGGACGGATATTAACGGAGTCAGGACTTTTCGCTTCTTTTATAATTACGAATTAAAGCGAATGTATGTGGATCTCAGTTTGACAGATGCTTGGCGGTATCTCGATCCTAACGGCGATTGGGCGGCGACGGATATATCTTTGCCTGTAGGAGAATTATCTTTTGCATTAGCTTACAATATGAAATTTTACGATTCTTATGATGACGCTTTTTACGGCCGAATATAAAGAGACGCTTCCAGTGAAGCGTCTCTTTATATTTTTGACAAGAATGATGATAAGTATCAGCATAGTGCGAAATGATAAGAAAATGAGATTGCCTAATTTATATATATATGATAATATCCAAGCGTAATACATAAGCTTGTTTGATAGGTTTTTGTCATTTTTACCATTTATCTGTCGGGGCATATTCCACGGCAAAAACTTATGAAACGGAAAATGGAGGGACAATTATGTCAGCGCAAGTAAATGCGGAACTGGTTAAACAGTTCAACCGATTCAAATTTCAGTCCTTGTGCGGTATTTTTATCGGTTATGCAGCGTACTATATTGTACGTAACAATTTTATTTTTTCTACGCCTTATCTGATGGGTGAACTCGGATTAAGTAAGAGTGAAATCGGTTTACTTACCAGTTGTATGCTCATCACGTACGGTCTCAGCAAGGGTTTTATGAGTATGCTTGCCGATAAGTCGAATCCGAAATATTTCATGGCACTGGGTCTTATTCTTTGTATTCTTGTTAATATTGCCATGGGATTCACGACCAGTTTCTATCTTTTCGTACTTCTAGTCGTCAGTCTCGGTCTTTTCCAAGGTATGGGGGTCGGGCCTTCTATTATTACGGTAGGTCATTGGTTTCCCCGGTCCGAACGGGGGCGTGCCAGCACGACGTGGAATGTATCTCATAACCTGGGAGGCGGTCTCGTTTCACCCTTAGTAGGTGCGGCTCTCAGCTATATCGGTACGGAACATTGGCGAATAGCCGCTTATCTCGTGCCGGCAATGGCTGCTTTGGTGTGCGTCCTTTTAGTTCTTTATTTGGTTAAGAAACGCCCTGTAGAAGAAGGGTTCCCACCTGTTGAAGAAGTCTTTCATGAAGAATCGGTCAATACGAAGGTCATGAAGAATTCGGACGAAAAGCCGAAAGATATGTCGGCCTTTAAAATCTTCTATGAATATGTCTTTAAAAATGCCAATTCCTGGTATTTGGTACTTATCGATATTTTCACGTATATGGTTCGTTTCGGAATGATTACGTGGATTCCGTTGTACTTATTGACCGAAAAAGGATTGACTCGCGGAGAAATGGGCTTTGCTTTCATGCTCTTTGAATGGGCAGCCATTCCGTCTACTTTGTTAGCCGGCTGGCTCGTCGATAAGTATTTTAAAGGCCGTGTCATGATGCTGCCTATTTATTGTCTTGTTGTTATTTTTGCTTGCGTGTTCGGCTATATGTCGTCCACCTCTATTGCGGCTATTACGGTCTTTGCTACTATTACGGGGTGCCTTATTTATGTGCCTCAATCTATGGTTGCCGTTCAGGCCATGGAAGTTATTCCCAGCTTTGCACTCGGTTCGGCTGTCGGCTTACGAGGTTTTATGAGTTATATTGTCGGTAGCTCCATGGGAACGACTCTTTTCGGTTTTGTCGTCGACCATTGGGGTTGGAACAGCGGGTTCTACCTGATTATGGTAGGCGTTGTTGTTTGCCTCTTTTCCTGCTACCTTTCTAATCGAGGCGTGCAGAAGATTTATCGCAAAGACGCTTAAGAGAGTAACCGTAAAAGCTCTGTTTCCTTATGGAAACAGAGCTTTTTTGTAAAATTCGGGCCATTGTGTTTCAGAAAAAAATAAGTTTATGTATAATAAAAGGGAAGTTTATAGATAAATCTTTTCAGTAAGGATGCTGCTCTATGTTACTTGTTTATAAAAAACGTCGTGAACGATATGCCGTAGCTGTTACCGTAACTGCTTGGGTAGGGTGTGTTTCCTATGTTGTATTTTTGTTGTTAGCCTCTCTTTTATATGAGCTGCACGGGGAAGAGTTGCCTATGCCGTATCTGCCCCTTGTGACCGCCGGCACCCTGGTATTGGCGATTTTTTGCTTCTTTTTGTATTTTCGTTGTAATCGTATTAAAGCACGGGGTGAACGGCGCTTCCATGAAGGCGAGGCACGGCTCTT
Source organism: Megasphaera sp. AF13-6AC (assembly GCF_027685385.1). Lineage (NCBI taxonomy): Bacteria > Bacillati > Bacillota > Negativicutes > Veillonellales > Veillonellaceae > Megasphaera > Megasphaera sp. AF13-6AC. The sequence continues at coordinate 9,597 of NZ_JAQCUN010000009.1, read as the reverse complement.
GCGAAAGTGGTCGGCATGTACGCCTTACATGGCAACCTTACCTAAAATCATACAGGTGCAGGTGTTGCACGAAGTGGTTGGGCAGGTTCGCCTCGTCGGAATTCTTGCCATTTTAACGCCCGGAGTGTACTTTCTATTCGGCAATATAACAACCAACCGTTTTATTTTCAAAACGTACTTACCCTTCGTTACGCAACTTTTGCATACGCCTGAAGGGAAGGGAACTTGGTTGGAGCCGATGGTCGCCGTCATGCCTTTCGTAGTTCTTGCTTACGTGCTTTTGCATCTTGTTGAGGTGTGCTTCGTGCCGTTATTTATTAAGCACTCGACACGATATCATTTAAAGCGTCACGGAGAATAAGGGCTGTGTGAAAAACTCACGAGAAATTTTTTCTCGTGAGTTTTTGTGTATACGCTGAAATGTAAGAACTTATGAACCCATGTCCTTGCAGACGAGCATAAAGGACTGGTTTTCCGTAATACCGTCCAGAAGCCATGTGTCCTCTTCTTTTATACGGGCAACGAGGCGTGTTTTCGAATCTGCCGGCAAATCTGTCGTAATGACTTGTATTTCACCGTTATAACGACCGTAAGCGCCGGTGTCGACAGTAATATCACCGCGACGCCGTACCGTTGTGTCGGAATTTATAGGGACGGATATGTCTTTAAATACATTCGTACGAATACGGTTAACGCGAATGACGTTGCAGGCCCGGTCAGGACGTGATAAGAAGGGAATGTTGACGATCTTTTCCACTAAGGATTTGTCTGCCTGAGGTACAATGGGGAGCTTAATGCAGTCCGTCGATTCATAAGCGCCGCTCTTAAGGTCCTGAATGTCTTTTTGAGTAGCACGAGAGTCGCCGATGAATACTTCGTCAGTGCCTAAGAGACGTAAGAGACGAGTAGCTTTATAAATATCCGTATTACGCGTAGTTTCTAATGTAGGTAGGCCGCAATGCAAGGGACCTCGTCCATGATTTGCGGCGGCAACAAAAGCTCCTGTTGTTATACGATAGTGGTGAAATAATTCATTTTTATGATATAAGTCACGAGGACCGAGGCCGGTATAAGGTCTCGGGTAGAAGTTGTGTAGACCTGTAATGCGCGAAAAATCACAGCCGGCACTGCAAAGAGCGTCCAAATCGTTGTATGACAAGGTAGAAGCGTTTAAGGCCAGGTCGGAGTCATAAGACAGGTCGGCAACTTCATGGGGCAAAAAGCCGTCGTCGAGGCGAAGGATGCTAATACCCGCTTTATGAAAACAACTTGCTTTCTTTCCGAATAATTTTTTCGTTTCAGAAGTCATATCGGCGATAACGTTTATGTGATTTTTTCGACTTAGGGATAAGACGTACTCCAGATCTTCGGAGAAGGTTGTTTGATCGGCTTCGGGGATATGGAGTGATAAAAAAAGGTACTTTAAATTCTCTTTTATAGCAAGGGCCACTGATTCTTCTAACGATTTGCGACTATCCAAGCCTGGATATACGGAAATTCCGATGGTCATACTATACCTCCTCGCAAGATTCTTGCGGATCTGCGAACCCTATTATATACGTTAAAAGAAATCCGACGGTATAGGCTGTAATCAGTCCCAATAAATAGTACAACGGCCGGGTCGTAGCTGCGGCTAAAGGTAGACCGGATATACCGAAGGCCGCAGCTCCGATTCCGAAGAAGGCGATAACGGCACCGCCGCAAGCTCCACCCAGGCAAGCACAGATAAAAGGTTTTCCCAAAGGTAAGGTTACTCCGTAAATCAACGGTTCACCGATACCGAGAATGCCTACGGGCAAGGCGGAAACAATCGTTTTTTTTAAATGATTATTTTTCGTTTTTGCGTAAACGGCAATGGATGCGCCTACTTGCCCGGCACCGGCCATAGCGAGAATGGGTAAGAGCACGGTAACGCCATAGCGAGATAATAATTCAGCGTGAATAGGAGTCAGGCCTTGATGAACGCCTAAGAGGACGAGGGGTAAAAAAGTACCTGCTAAGACGAAGCCGGTCAAAGCGCCACCTTTATCTATAGCCGTTGTCGCCAAAATTCCTATGGTTTCGGAAATAAATCCGCCTACAGGTTGACAAATAAGAATGGCCAGGGCGGAAGCTATAAGAAAGGTCACCAGAGGGGTTAAAAACAGATCAAACATATCAGGAATCAAATGATGTAACTTCTTTTCCGTCTTGGCGGCTATAAAGCAGATTAAGATGACGGCAATAATACCGCCGCGGCCGGGCGTCAGGGGTGTATCGAAAAGCATGATATTAGACAGCGCCGGATGCATCATGAAAGCTGCCAGGATACCGCCGATTATCGGAGTGCCTTCAAACTCTTTGGAGGCCGACAGGCCTACGAAGATATTTAATCCCCAAAAGGCTGTATTACCGGCTACGGAGGCCAGTTGGAACCAGGCTGTATAGGCCAGATTCGGGTCAACCTTGGCTATGCCGTTCAAAATACCTGTCAATAGCCCGCAAGCAATAAAGGCGGGAATGAGGGGGGTGAAAATGCGGGAAATTTTTCGCAAACCTTCTTTAAAAGGAGTCGTGTTTTTTCGGCGAATTCGCGCATGTAAATCGTCCCCGCTCGTAATTTGGTAAGGCGACGAAGAAAGCTTCGTTTCTTCATTTTTTATAATTTCTTTAAGGGCCTCCGTTACCTTAGAAGCTTTGCCGGGACCCAGGATAACTTGCCATTCCGCACCGGAAATGTGGACCCCTTTTACGTCTTCCAAAGACTCCAAAGACTCTTTTGTAAAGTCTTCGTTAGTTACAGTGAAGCGAAGGCGTGTCATACAGTGGTAAGGGTTAATAATATTGTTTGCCGGACCTATAATATCGTATATTTGCCGTGCCGTTTCCTTATAAGTCATGGTTGCCTCCATCCAAGGTGTGACGTATATAGCCGTCTGCTTGTTCAAGTCGTGCGTTTGCCTGTTCTGCCGTTACATGTAATAAAAGCATGACGATGGCTGTTTTGGCCTTGCCTGCCGCCGCATTCAATGCTGTTTCGGCTTCTTTAATTGTACAACCGGTCGCATCGACGACAATGTGCTTGGCCCGTTCCCGCAATTTTTCATTAGTGGCTTTGACATCGACCATTAAGTTGCCGTATACCTTGCCTAATCGAATCATGACCCCTGTCGACAAAATATTTAGGATCATCTTTTGTGCCGAACCGGCTTTCATGCGGGTAGATCCCGTAATGACTTCAGGTCCGGTTACGGCACAAAGTTCAAGGTTCGCGACGGCAGCCAACGGTGATGCGGGAGAAGAGGTGATGCAGATGGTATAGGCACCGCAAGAAGCGGCATAGCGTAAGGCTCCGAGGGCATAGGGGGTGCGGCCCGATGCACTGAGGCCGACAACGGTATCAACGGGTGAAAGTTCTTTAGAAGACAAGTCGCGGGCGCCTGCAGATTCCGAATCTTCGGCACCTTCTTTAGCCGTAAAAACGGCAGACTCTCCGCCGGCGATGAGGGCTTGTACGGTTTGCGGGTCTGTATTGTATGTGGGGGGACATTCGGCGGCATCCAAAATCCCGAGTCGTCCTGAAGTACCGGCGCCGACGTAAAAAAGTCGTCCGCCTTGGCGTATACGACTTGCCGTTTCATCGACGGCCGTTGCCAAAGCGGGTAGAATTTTTTCGACGGCCAGCGGAACCTCTTTGTCAGCATGATTAATCAAAGCGACCAAGTCTTGTGTAGATAGGGTATCAATGGCTGTTGTCGCCGTATTACGCTGTTCTGTTGCAATAGTATGTAAATCAATCATGAACGAATCTCTCCCCTCGTATATTCGGATTTATTATATCATACGGAGACGGTCTCTTCGGAATTGCTTACGCCGATAGAACATGGTATCATAAGAAAGCATCATAAGTGTATATGCGCCCATAGCTCAGGTGGATAGAGCAGCGGTTTCCTAAACCGCGTGCCGGAGGTTCGAATCCTCTTGGGCGCACCAGTATATCGGCCGCATCTGCCACTGTGTGCAGATGCGGTTTCCTTATATACGGGTTTTCTAGCTATAGGCTTGTAAGCCGGTGTGCCTTGCACGATATTGCCGGTGAAAGTTATAATGAAAAAGGAAGATGTATAATGATGAATGAAACCTTAAAGCCCATTATAAAAGAATTAAAGGCTGCCAATGAAGCCTTTCTACAAAAATCCGCCAAAGAAGGCTTGGCAGTAGTCGATAAGTACCCTAAACGGAATTTGGTTATATTGACCTGCATGGATACGCGCCTCGTCAATTTTTTAGAACCGGCCTTGGGCCTTGAACGAGGGGATGCCAAAATTATTAAGGTGGCGGGGAATACTGTAAGTGACGGATTTGACAGTGTTCTGGGCAGTCTGCTCGTAGCCGTTTATGAATTGAAGGCTCATACGGTTCTGGTTGTCGGTCATGAAGGTTGCGGGATGCTGGCGACGACAGGTGAATCGCTGTGCGCTAAAATGGCCGAGGCCGGTATTGATGAAACGGCCATAAAGGAGTTGCGTCCGTATATAGAAACTTGGGCCGATTCGATTGAGTGCGTCGAAGACTCGACGGCTCAAAGTGTCCGCAAGCTGAAAGAATGTCCCTATCTTCCTGCTTATGTAAATGTTTGCGGTTGCGTCATTAACCCTCATACGGGGGCCGTTTCCTTTCTTGAAGACTTATAAAACCTAAGGAGGTACGCTTATGGCTACTCAAATACAGGCTGCCGAGTTGTTGGTAGGGCAGCGTCTTGAAAATCATTTTAAAGTCGTACAGGATATGAGAAAAATCATGCCTGAAGTAGCGTCGGCAGGACTTAGGGTGCGCACGGCTTTGGAAAAGGGACGTAAGATCCTCATTTGCGGTAACGGCGGTAGTGCTGCCGATTCGCAACACATGGCGGCGGAATTTGTCGGTCGCTTCGTAAAAGAGCGACAATCTCTACCGGCGTTGGCACTTACAGTAGATACGTCCCTCTTGACGGCCGTCGGTAATGATTACGGTTTTGATTGCGTTTTTTCACGTCAAGTAGAAGGCTTGGGACAAGAAGGAGATGTTCTCATTGCCATTTCCACGTCGGGCAATAGTGCCAATGTAGTAAAGGCGGTAAAAACAGCTAAAGAAAAGGGGATTTACGTCATCGCCCTGACCGGTGAAAATGGCGGCATATTGGCAAAGGAGTCGGATCTTTGCCTGGCCGTGCCTTCGCAAGTTACGGCACGTATTCAGGAAATGCACATTATGATAATTCACATGATTTGTGAAATTGCGGAAGCGGATATATAGGGATATGAAAACACAGGCAACGTTCATGAACGCTGCCTGTGTTTTTGTGTTTGGTGTATTCGTGATATGTGGTTGGGCATGAAGACCTCGTGGTGGAGAGGGTATTCACGTCGGATTTTAAACGTGCTTGTAAGCGGGTGAGAATAAAAGATAAGGATGTCACGCAGTTATAAAGTTTCCCGCTTAAGGATAGAATAAACGGCTTTATAGATGAGGAGAATTAAAAAAATCTCCAAGGGAAAGCAAATGAGATTTTTAACAAATCGTCCTGTTAAGATGGCACTTGCCGCTTTACCGTAGAACAATGTCAGCCAAAGCGTGTTGAGACCTAAGTGAACGAAGACCGTAATGAGGGCTTCGGGCAAAAGCAGTCGTTTCCACGTAACATTCTTTTTATATAAAAAATAACCGTATATATAGCCTACGAGAAACTCGGAGACCATAAAGCCCGGAAAGAAGACGCCTTGCCCGAAGAGCAGCATGCCGATAAAACAAGCAATAGCTGCCATAGTTCCGGCGGCGACAGGACCGTAGAGAATAGCGAAAATTGCCGTGGGAATAAAGCCGAAGGTGAGGTGAATAAAGGTTGTGTGAATGGCCAGTATATAGGACATAATGACCGTTAAAGATATACAGAGACCCATCCGGGCCGGATTTTGAAAATGTGAGTAGTTCATGAAGCACTCCTTGAAACAGAGATTATTAAATTTTGTGAATCAACCTTAAACGTATAGCTGTTAGTGTATAGGTGAGGCCGGATTTATACAATACAAAAACCGATACCGTAAGGTACCGGTTTTGTCTTACTTACGGTAGAAAACCTAGTAACCTAAGTCTTCACCTACGAGAATGACTTTGATGCGTCCGGCAGGTCGACAGACCCGCGTGCGTACAAGGTGACAACAAATTGTTTGTTCCGATACGCAGTGCCGACACATGCCCGTAGTGTAGCAGGGAGTTTTCGTGCCGGGAAAGCGGCGTACGTTAACAGGTGCCGCTGTGGAACGGGAGCGGTGGAAAGCGGCTTCCACGTCGGGCATAACCTTGTTCATACCGACGATGACAATGACCTGTTTCGGACCGAAGGTCAGAGCGGCTACGCGATTGCCGTTGCCGTCTATATTAATGAGTTGGCCGTCTTCCGTAGCCGCGTTCGTTCCCATAATATAAGTATCGCAGAGAAGTGCCTTGCGCATCAGTTCCACTCTTTCCTGCGGAGATTGGGCCGTATCCCGGTCGATGACCGGATTGTGTTCCAATACGTAAGGTCTCAAGCCAATTTCATTGATCGATACGGAACCGCCCCAGGAGACGACGTGGTCCGAAGGAATATAAGAGAGTGCTTTGGCTAAGGCTTCTTCTTTGGTAGGACAGTAGGTAGCTTCGAAATTACGTTTTGTAAACTGTTTGGCCACAAGAGGTCCTTTAATGTCATAAACTGTGTGTTTTCCATCTGTGCGTTCATTCATGTGAATTCACTCCTTATAAATTAGCTTGCGAAACCGAGAATCGTTGCGAACAGCATCAAAGTGGCTTTGTGATGCGGCGGCATTGCGAACGTTCTCCTCATCCGTATCCATAGCTTTTTGCAAGTATTCAACCGCTTTTTCGGCATTGCCGCGGTCACCGTAAATAGAGGCAATGCCGTAATAACTCCATGTATTTCGCGGGTCCTTGTCTATGACCTTTTGAAACCAGGTAACGGCTTCATCCGTGCGGCCTGCAATTTTGTAAGCCAGTGCCAGATTGTAAAAAGAAGCTGTATCGTCGGGGTTTACGGTCAAGGCTTTTTCTATCTTTCGGATGCCTTCTTGAATATCACTTTGTGAGCCTGTCGCATTGCCGCGCATGGCCAGTGCTACTCCGGCACCGGATAGGGCTGCGTAGTCGTTTGCATCTATAGTCAGGGCTTGAGAGTACAGCTCAATGGCCCTATCGTAGTCGAAACGAGTGTAGGCCTCGTCGCCTTCATGAATCAGTTGTGCCGCTTCGGGGTTGCGTTTATGTACTTCCGTTTGTGCCGGCTCTTTTTCGGGAGTATTCGTTTTCGAACTGCAACCGGAGAAGACGGAAATCAGTAGTAGACTCGTAAGTGTCAGTGCATACAGCTGTTTCAAAAAGACACCTCCTTTTATCATTATCATTATACCACAGGAAAAATCGGGAGCAGAGAAGGTTCGGCTGTGATATAATAAGGAACATATATCTGGAAGAAAGAAGGAGACTTATGGGGGAGGGCGAACTGTTTCGTATTGCATATATTTTTTCCGACATTATCATGCCCATAGGCGTAGGATATTTTCTGAAGAAGCGAAGTATCGTAACGTCCGGTTTTTGCAACGGACTTATTCGGTTTAATATTATCGTCGTTATGACAGCCTTGGCTCTTTTAAGCTTTTGGACGTTGCCGCTACGCAAAGAATTGATGGCCCTGCCTTTTTTTGCGTATTTTAATGTTATCGTACCGTGGCTTATTGTAAAAGCAGGCAGGTTTGATCAGCGTTTTACGAACGAACAGGAAAGAGGCAGTTATTTAATTACGGCCATTCCGTCCAATGTAGGCTCCTTAGGAGGTCTTTGCGGCTATATTTTATACGGTGAAACCTCTTTTGCGTATATTCAGCTCATGGCCGTATTCCAAAACTTGGTCATGTTTTTTGTGCTTTTTCCCATGGGAAGCTATTACAAATACGGGGTAGAAGGTGGAGCCGGGGCGTCTATACGGGACATTCCCCGGAAGAATGTATTCATTAATAAAAATCAGTTAGCCGTTGTCGGTATGGTTGTAGGGGCACTCCTTTATTCGAACGGTGTTGAAAGGCCGACTGTCATGGGTGACGCCTTTCACTTTCTTATTCACTTCAGTGCCTGGGCCAGTCTGGTTCCTATCGGTTATATGATTGATTTCGCCGCTTTGCCGGCATATTTTAAAAAGACGGCCGAACTCATTCCCGTAAAAGTAGTGGTAACACCGCTCATTCTTTACGGCCTCAGCCTCTTCTTTTTTGCAGATCCCGTTTTGACGGGAACGATGATTATCGCTATGGCCGCACCGTGTGCCATCAATGCTCTCATAGCCGTGCGGTTATATGATTTGAATATCAATCTGTCCATGGCGGCTTTTATCGGAACGAACCTTTTTTATATATTTGTTTTTTATCCTCTGTATTATGCAGCCGTTGTCTGCCATATCTTGCCGTTTAAATAATCTCGTCAGGAGGAATTAACATGAAATTGTATGTCAGCCATTTATGCCCTGAATGCCCGCCTGTGTTGGAACTTATTAAAGAGAAAGGTTTGAATATTCCTGTCGTCAATATTACAGGGTCTATGCCGGAGCTTAAGGAGTTTTTACATCTGCGCGATACGCGGCCTGAATTTGATTCGCGAAGAGCCGGAGGATATGTAGGCGTGCCCGGACTGGTGACGGATGAAGATACAATCTTATTTGATGAAGACTTGAAAAAATACTTGGAAGCGAAGTAAAAAATGAGAGGATAGATCCTTGTATAAGGTCTATCCTCTCATTAAATTTATTATATATAGAAAATCAGGCCTTCGTCATGCGCGCGTATACAGGCAACCGTTTCAGTCGGTTCAAGGTAAAGTGAGCCGTAATACCGATAAGAATACCCGTGCCGGCACCGGCTACGGACAGGAGCGGTAAATACAGGAGTACCTTGGTATTTTCTACAATGAGGCAGGCAATGATCATCTGCCCCCAATTGTGTAAAATGCCGCCGGCCGCACTGACGCCTATGAGGGTAAATCTGTTCGTCTTTTTTAAGAAGGTCATAGCGGCAAAGCTGAAAACTGCACCGGCAATGCTGTATAAAAAAGCATTTATGCCGCCGGCAAAAGCCGTTGAGAGAATGATACGACCTAAAAGGATATAGGCCGTATCTCTTTTTCTCGGAAATGTATATAGGGCGATGACCGTAATCAGGTTAGAGAGCCCCAGTTTGGCTCCGGGAGCGATAAAGGGTACGGGCAGTAGGCCTTCAATTAAATACAGCACTAAGGATTGAGCTATAAAGATTCCGATAATAACGGATTTAAATGTTCTGTTCATAAGCACCTCTAACGAGCACGGATGATATCCGGCTCATCGCCGTCATCGGAACGGACTTCGATGAGCACCTTGTGGGGCAAGCAAACTACCGTTTGTCCGGGTCGTGAAATAAAGCCCTCGTCTATACAAATGTGGTCGGCACAGTCGGCTTCGACGACACCGATTGATTTATCTTGCACGGCTATGGTATTGTACCCCGCCGAGGTTTTAACGGTAATCAAGGTTGTACCGCGGTGAGTATCCAACGGTAC
>NZ_JAQCUN010000089.1:2526-5514 GCF_027685385.1 Megasphaera sp. AF13-6AC | reverse complement strand
CGAGTGCCGCCTGCAACACGCTCTGCGAAAGTGGATGAAAGCCAAACCTCTAAGCACGATTATATTGAACATCGGTCATACGACGGAGATGATCGAGTCTTTAAAAAAAGGGAACCTGGATATGGTCTTTTCCTTCGTTTCCTTTTATGGAGACGGTTACTGGTGCCGTCCTTATTACAGTGAAGATCTCTGCCTCGTCTGTACTGCCGATGACACAACCTGGGCCGACGGAATTTCCAAAGAAAATCTTCCCGAAATCGACTACCTCTTCTCCAACTTTGCCCTTCAAGGGTTGGGTCTGTACATTCGCGATCTCTTCCCCAAACACCACCGCTTCCGCCTGGAAATCGACAACAGCACCAAGCTGCCCGCCTATGTACGCGAGGGGCTGGGCTATACCTTTTTGCCGGCCAGCCTCTTACAGGACCCGGCGGTATCCGCCGGCATTCGCATCATTCCCCTTCTTGATTTCGCACCGCCTAAAATCGACTCGTACTGCATTATGCGGCGCGACCGACCGCTTCCGACCGACTGGGAAGATTTCTTTCTTTGCGATAAGGCCTAAACAAAAAAGCCGCTCTTATATGAGCGGCTTTTCCTTATCTTACTGAGCTTTCGCTACTTCAACCAACTTAGCGAAGGCGGCTGCATCGTTAACAGCCAAGTCTGCCAACATTTTACGATTTACTTCAACGCCTGCTTTCGTCAAGCCGTTGATGAAACGGCTGTAGCTCATGCCGTTTGCACGAGTTGCCGCATTGATGCGGGCAATCCATAATTTACGGAATTCACGTTTCTTCTGACGACGGTCACGACGAGCGTAGAAGAGAGCCTTCATTACGCTTTCGTTAGCCTTTTTGAAGAGACGGCTACGCGTACCGCGATAGCCTTTTGCCATTTTAATGATTTTTTTATGACGAGCGTGTGCTGTAACACCGACTTTAATTCTAGCCATTATATAATTCCTCCCAATCTCTTAAGTGTAATAACGTATTAAATGAAGGGGCACATCTTGCGAACCGCATCCGAATAGCTCTTAGCAACGAGAGCGGCTTTACGCAGATTACGTTTACGTTTCGGAGATTTCTTTTCCAAAATATGGCTCTTATAAGCTTTTGCTCTTTTAAACTTGCCCGAACCTGTTACACTGAATCTTTTTGCCGCAGCGCTGCGGGTTTTTAATTTACCCATGATATAATTTCCTCCTCTTACTTCGCCTTATTGACAGCTATGACCATAGTCATGTTTCTGCCTTCTATCTTAGGTGCCTTTTCAACATGAGCGACTTCTTTCAACTCATCGGCAAAGCGAATAAGCAACTTTTCACCCAACTCGGGATGGCTCATTTCGCGGCCTCTGAACATAATCGTAACCTTGACCTTACTGCCTTCATCGAGAAAACGTTGTGCCGCTTTCATTTTGACGTAAAAGTCATGGTCTTCAATGTTGGGACGTAATTTTACTTCCTTCAACGTCAGGACCTTTTGTTTTTTCTTTGCTTCCTTTTCCCGTTTCTGTTGTTCATACCGGTACTTTCCGTAGTTCATAATACGGCAAACGGGCGGTTTGGCATTGGCTGCAATTTCAACCAGGTCCAAGTGCCGTTCTTCCGCAATCTGACGTGCAGAGCGCAAAGACATAACACCGAGCTGTTCATTCGTATCGCTTACCAAACGTACTTCCTTAGCTCTGATTTGATCGTTGATACGCAATTCTTTACTAATAATCTTTCACCTCCGCAAAAAAAAGAGCGAACAGCATAGCTGCCCGCTCATATATGACCGACATATAACCTTAGTAACTGTGCGTCTTGTAAGGTGAGAAGCGGACGGCTTCTGCTTAATCTGTAACACAACATATTATACGCATGGCTCCGATATCTGTCAAGGCCCAAAACGCCATAACCGGAAATATGCCGGAGCGTTTAAAAGGTCGTCATTTCACCGAAAATCTTTTCGGCATAGGTATCCGTCATGCCGGCAATATAGTCAATGCACGCCTTCTTATAGTCATCTTCGCTATCCGATATTTTGTAAATCACCTTGTTACCGTATTCATCGGGATCCGCTTCGAGACGACCCGAGTCGGAGAACTTTTTCATACGCTTTTCAAAATGTCGCCCCAAGGTGGGATAATCTTTGGCAAGAATTCGGAGATTGTTCATCGTTTCCGTGCCGTCATAACACTCGCGCAAAAGCTTATACACCGATTCAAGAATGAGGCGCGCATAAGCATGATACACTTCCAGCCTCTTATTCTTATAAATGTGTGCGTAATTGAATCGCATGACCGCATCCATCATATTAATATGCGACTGCGACAGAACCAAGCCCGCTTCGGGAGAACTTTCGCGGCAAATATCCGTAATAAGAGGATACATAATGGACGTATTCGTCACCGACTGAATAGGCTCCCTGCTGTAACTGTTCAGTTCTTTTAACAAGTCCTGTAAGGGCTTGCCGTCTTCTTTCAAAATGCCGAGGCGTACGGCATCTTCAATATCTCTACCCAAGTATGCAATTTTATCGGCAATTTTTACGACACACCCCTCCCACGTGTAGGGAGCATACTGGCTGGGTCGCTCAATGTCGTTTAAATCCATGGCCTCTTCACGGGGTCTTATTACCGTCGACCGGACTTCGCCGCAATGACTGATAATGCCGTCTCTAACCGCATAAGTAAGCATGAGATTCTGTGTCTTTCCCGTCGGATCCAGCAAGGTTTCAATGGAATCTACGACGTGCAGTCCCTGCTGTTCATGCCAAAAACGCTGTCCCGCCTCGTCATGACTGATTTTCTGCAAGATCCGCTCGCCCAAATGCCCGAAGGGTGAATGACCCAAATCATGACCCAATGCAATGGCGCTGATAAGCTCCGTATTTAACCCCAAATAAACGCCGATGGTATTACTCACGGAATTGACCTGATTGACATGGTCGATACGCGTCGATATATGATCGTTCTTCGTCGTAAAAAACACTTGAGTCT
>NZ_JAQCUN010000089.1:0-2516 GCF_027685385.1 Megasphaera sp. AF13-6AC | reverse complement strand
TGGTGGTAAGGGCGGTCTTCGTGAATGAATATGGGGTAAATGCCGTAGTTCTTCATAGCCAGAGAATGGATAATGCGCGTATAGTCGCGACCGAATTCCGTACGAAAATCGCCGCTGCGACTGTACAGCTTGCCGGCACGAGCCGAAGCATATTGCCAGTGCGGATGATTTTCATCCATGCGAACGGACGCAAAAGCTCCTTTCATAAGCTACCTCTTTTCCCGTAAGGCCTCTAAACTGCGAGAGGCTTCTTCCGTATCGATATATTGGGCTTCCTTGTCGAATACCTCAAGATGCAATCTTTTTTTAGCTTCCTTGCGAATTTTTTTATACAAGTCCTTAGGGAACTCGTCGTCATGATAGGTGATTCCTCGCGGGAAAACGGCTTCCCTCTCCAGAATATAGCCTTCCGGAACGTCTCGAGACTGACGAGGATGATACAAGTCGAACCAGAGGTAAAAGGCCTGTCTGCCGCTTCTGTTAATAACTTCAAAGCACGCCGCCCCGTCTTTTATTTCATCAAGATGAAAATAGACGGGCCCGCCTGTCGTCAGTGATCGTAATCGGGATAAGTAGGCCCAAGCCCCGAAAAGACCGTTTACCGGTACGGGGGAAGTCTTATCGAAACCGAAACGGCCGACTGCTTCAGGCAAAACGTCCACGTCGGAACCTTGAACTATGGCAGATTTTAAATGCTCGTCCAATAATTCATTCTGAGCCTTTGCATTATTGAATAAGGCTAAAGCCTCGTCATATATTTGGGTATCTACAGGCTGAAGACTCGTCGTACCGATGAACTTATTTATAAAAGACATGACCTACCTCCTCTTTTTATGTTTTATATTATACGTGTATCTGCAGATACTGTCGAGATAAGTCGCCCTGTCGACTCAATCGCCTCTATTTTGTATATTTACGAGTTTTGTTGTGACCTGTCGGGGTTTTATGATTTTACCTCATCTTTGATATTTAAAGATGTAAACTAAAGTTTTAAAGTTTTTTCTCTTATTTTTACATTTAAATTCTTAAGTTTACCTGCTAATTTTCTTCTTCCATCTCTGCTTTTTAGCTGTATTTTCTCCATATTTTTTATTGGCAACCCCGAATTATGAGTGTTTATCATACGCACCACACATCCATAACTTTTTAGGCTATTGCATTATTTTTTTAAGAGAGTATCATAAAGACAAGAAAAGAAAGTTCAAATAAGAACATACTTTTATAGCATTTCAATCTTTACTTTATTACATTAACAAAAGGAGGCGGGCGATATGACTTCGATGAACGAAAATATGAAACTGATGGTTTCCGTTGCCGTACTTTTCAGCTTCGGCTTCATTTCGAACCTGTTCTAATTAAAACAGTAACACGTAAAAGAAGAGACATTCCCGTAAAAGGAATGTCTCTTTTTATATACTTCTTACTATAGCTCTGAAGATCCTCTTCGTTCATAACCGTTAGCCGCTTATATTTTCTTCATGTATACCCTACGGTTACTGTTCCTTTGCTCTCAATAGCTAGAAAGTATAACTTTTTTTTCTTTTCCCCCTTGTATTTATGAGTAAAAAAATATACTATATAGATATGGAGATTGTGAAAACAGTAACGATATATTTTACGAGTATGTCGTGCATGCTTTCCTTCTTCACGGTTATAATGATTTTTACATTCACTATAAACGAGTTGAGAAAGGGTGGTATTCATGAAAGATGTAGTAATCGTAAGTGCTTGCCGTACGGCTATCGGTAAATACGGCGGCGCATTCAAAGACGTTCCGGCTGTAGACTTGGGCGCCGTAGTTATTGAAGAAGCAATCAAACGTGCCGGCATTGCTAAGGACGCAGTCGACGAAGTCGTAATGGGTAACGTATTACAATCCGGCCTCGGTCAGAACCCTGCTCGTCAGGCTATGATCAAAGCAGGCATGCCTGTTGAAACTCCGGCTATGACAATCAACAAAGTCTGCGGTTCCGGTCTGCGTTGCGTATCTTTGGCAGCACAGATTATTAAAGCCGGCGATGCCGACGTTATCGTTGCAGGCGGCATGGAAAACATGTCTCAGGCACCCTATCTCGTACAAAAAGCTCGTTGGGGCTATCGTATGGGCGACGGCAAGCTCGTTGATGAAATGATCAAAGACGGCTTGTGGGACGCATTCAACAACTACCATATGGGTATTACGGCTGAAAACGTTGCTGAAAAATTCGGCGTTACTCGTGAAGTTCAGGACGAATTGGCTGCATCTTCTCAGGCTAAAGCTGTTGAAGCCATTAAATCCGGTGCATTCAAAGACCAAATCGTTCCTGTCGTTATTCACGGCAAAAAGGGCGACATCGTTGTTGACACGGATGAATTTCCGCGTGAAGGCGTTACGGCTGAAGGCCTGGGCAAATTAAAACCCGCTTTCAAACGCGACGGCGGCACGGTTACGGCCGGCAATGCTTCGGGTATTAACGACGGTGCGGCAGCATTCGTTGTTATGTCCGCTGACAAAGCTAAAGAATTGGGTATCAAAC
>NZ_JAQCUN010000088.1:0-5535 GCF_027685385.1 Megasphaera sp. AF13-6AC | reverse complement strand
ACGGCGCAGGCAATACGGTTATTAAGTACGGCCTGAGCGACGAAATCGAAGTGGGTAAACCGGGAACACCGGGAGCACCGGGCAAAGACGGTAAAGTAGGCGTTAAGGGTGCAGACGGTTCGGCAGTTGTGATTAACGGCAAGGACGGCTCTATCGGCTTGAACGGCACAAACGGCCGCGACGGCATTACCATCCAAGGTAAAGACGGAGCTAAAGGTCTTGACGGCACGAACACGACGCGTATCGTATACCATGACGAAACGAACAATAAAGACCATGAAGTGGCAACACTCGACGACGGCATGAAGTTTGCCGGTGACGACGGTCAAACGGATTCTTCGAAGGTTATCAGCAAGAAACTCAATACGGTTGTCGACATTGTCGGCGGTGCTGATAAGACGAAGCTTACGGATAACAATATCGGCGTCAATAACGTAAACGGCAAGCTTAAAGTACAGCTTTCCAAGGACCTTGATTTGACAGCCGGCGGCAGTGTCAAGATGGGTGATACGACGGTTAACAACGGCGGCATTACCATTAAGGCACCGACAGGCGGCACGACGACGGATGTTCATCTCGGATCTGACGGCCTCAACAACGGCGGCAATAAGATTACGAACGTTGCTAAAGGTACGGCCGATACGGATGCTGTTAACGTAAGCCAGTTGAAAGATGCCAAGAGTGAATTGAAGGCTGATGAACGCCACATTAAGCCGGGAACTTATACTGTTGACAGCAACGGTAAGGTAACCATGACCTATGTGGACGGCAACGGTCACGACGTAGCTAATGAAAAAGCGGTTATTGAAGGCATTGCCAAGAACGACTTGTCAAATATTACAAACGACGGCAAGAACGTTATTACGAATCTTATCGACATGGAAAACGGTAATAACACGACCGTTTCCTCTCGTAAGGATGCAACAGGCAAGAAGATCTTCAAGGTCGACGTAGATTTGTCGGCTACGAATCGGAAGGTTGATACGGCCGCTACAGGCACGGGTTCCGTGGCATCGGGCAGTGCTGCCGGTGCAGCTGTAGTCAATAAGGGCACTCAGTTCGTTGCAGGCGACAACATGGTTGTTAAACGCGAAACCATGAGCGGTAACGATACGGATCAGAAGATCACGTATGCTCTGAACCCGAACTTGCAGAATATTAAGTCCATCAGCAGCAGTACGACAACGAGCAATGCTCCGCGTATCGACTTCGGCTCCAATACGGTAACGATTAACAACGGCAATCTGAGCCTGGGCGGTAACAAGATTACCAATCTGGCACCGGGCACAAGCTCGACGGATGCCGTAAACCTCAGCCAGTTGGAAGGCGCTCGTACGAAGGTTACATCCAACGACGGATCCGTAACGGTTACGAGAAATGAAAACACGACGACGAAGGAAATTACTTATGACCTTCATGTAGCAGGCGGTAACGGTACTCCGGATCCGACTATTTATAATCGTATTAACAAACTGGGTGATGAAATCGAGACAGTCGGTGCATTAGGAGCCGCATTAGGCGCACTGAAACCGATTCAGTACGATCCGTTGGAACCGACTCAGATTATGGCCGGCTACGGTAACTATCGCGGTACCTCGGCTTTGGCTTTAGGGGTAGCTCATTACAGAAACGAATCGCTCATGATGCATGCAGGCATGTCCTGGGCAGGCGGTTCGAGCCACATGATGGCTAATGCCGGTGTTACGTGGAAACTCGGTCACCGCGATCCGGAAACGGCTATTGCCGACCGCTATCGTCGCGGCCCGATCAGCTCGGCTTACGCATTACAACAGGAAATGGCGGCAGTGAAAGAAGAAAATCAGGGCTTGAAGGGTGAAGTAGCCGATTTGAAGAGCGAAAATGCGGAAATGAAGAAGAATATCGCTATGTTAATGGCGAAACTCGGCATGTAATTCAGCGGCTTTTAAGACAGGTAGGGCCTCGCAAGAGGCCCGTCACCTGTTAACTTGAGACTTGATACTTAAGAAGAGGAGTATAGACATGAAAAAATCTATCTTGTCTGCTTTCACGGCAGCACTTGTTTTAGGAACGGCTTTTGCCGGTACGTCCGTACAGGCATTGCACGATCCCTTGCTTAGTAAAAATCCCGAAACGACACCGCAACTCGGCACAGTCGTACTCGTAAAGGTTCCGAATCAGGAAGTTAAGGACTCGGTACACGCTTTTGCACAGGCTTGGCAGCATGCGACAACGCGTATTGCCGAAGTAAAGGCAAAGCAGGCTGAAGGCAAAGAGTTGACAAAAAATGAAAAGAAATGGCTCGAATCCAATCGAGTCAACAATTACGGCGATTATTTCCGTACGGACATTTATTCGTATGTCCACGGTCTTGAATTCGTAATGAATTGGAATGCTGAAAATGACGGTATTCAGGAATACAACTATGAAACCATGCCCGGTAAGGATCCGAAAACGGGTACGGACATGAAGCGCGGCTATACAAACAGCTACGGCTGGAATGTTATGCGCGGCATGGCTGACAGACTTATTGAGATTACAAAAAAACAGCAGGATGAAGGCGGCGTAAAGAGTGATGAAGAAGCAGCCGCTTTGGAAAATGCGATTCTCACTGTCATGGTTGAAGACCAGGAACATGTAGCCAATGAAGAACTGCGCCATTATATGAATGAAGGCGTATGGTTTACGACAAAACAGGTCGTAAAAGACAAACATATTACGGAACCGACCGAACAGGAAGACCATACAGTCGATTTGTGGCAGGCTATAAACCGTAAATAAGCGGATATAACCGTCCGTTTGATGAAAGTCGAAAAACCGCGATGAAAATCGCGGTTTTTTGCTGTTTAGGCATGTACCCGTTCTTGTCTTTCCGCGGCGTATCTTGTACAATTAAAAACGGAGTGTGATTACGATGCATGTAGTAATGGTGGAACCGGAAATTCCCGGGAATACGGGTAATGTTTCCCGCCTTTGTGCGGCTAACCATATAACTTTACATTTAGTAAAACCCTTGGGGTTTTCGTTGGAAGATAAGTATCTTAAGCGGGCCGGTCTCGATTATTGGGATCTTCTCGATTTACATGTACATGAGAATTTTGAGGAAGTTCAGCAACAGTATCCGAACAGCAGATATTTTTATTTGACGACCAAATCGGATAAGTCGTACACGGATATTGTCTTTAGAGAAGATGATATGCTGGTTTTCGGTAAGGAAACGAAGGGGCTTCCTGAAGATTTGTTAAAACGAAATGCGGATTACTGTTTTCGCATTCCTATGATTGATAAGGCACGGAGTTTAAACCTGTCGAATGCCGTGGCCATTGTTTCGTATGAAGCGCTACGACAACTGGGTTTCCCGGGAATGACGGGCGGTAAGGGTATAGAAAATTTGTAAATGAGGTGCGGCATGGAAGACGTATTTGTAAAAGCCGATGCATTGGCTAAGGCTGTAGGAGAATGTGAAGACTATAAGAATCTTCTCGCTGCGGGAGAAAAGTTGGCAGCCGAAGAAAGTACGCGAAAAAACGTGCGCGACTATCTGATTTTACAGGCTAAGTTAGCTTATGCACAGTCTATGGGTGACAAACCGGTAAAAAAGAAAATCGAAGAATTAAATCGATTAGCCGATATTATTAAAAATAAGCCGACGGCTATGGAATACTTGCAGGCGTATAATACGTGGCAGTCGAAGGCCGGCGAAATTTATCAGATTATACAGAATTCCATGGCGGAAGGGATGAGCATTCTTGACCAGTAAGGCAGTTGAAAAGTTCACGGAATGCCTCGGTGCCGAGATTCCTAAGGATCGAATTTATCGGGACGAACCTATGCGTGACCACACGACCTTTGCCGTCGGCGGACCGGCGGATGTTCTCGTCTTACCGCATTCGGTAAAGGAAATGTCTCTGGCCATTCGGGCGGCTCGCTCTTTGGAACTGCCCGTAACGGTTCTCGGCGGCGGTTCCAATGTTCTTGTTCTGGACGGCGGAATACGCGGCGTCGTCATTCAGCTCAATGAGATGAAGCGAACCCTTTCATGCCACGGCAATCGTATTCACGCCGCCTCAGGTTACATGTTGGCCGACGTATGTGAATTTGCTTATGAAAACGGCCTTACAGGAGCGGAATTTGCCTGCGGCATTCCCGGTACCTTGGGCGGTGCCGTCTTTATGAATGCCGGAGCCTACGGCGGTGAAATGAGTCAGATAGTTTCCCGTGTACGTACGGTAAACGGTCACGGCGGAGTGACGACCTATGAAAAGGGCGAGTTCGGGTTTTCTTACAGAAAGAGCATTTTTCAGAAATTGCAGGAATATGTGGTAGATGTGGAGTTGTCTTTACAATATGGCGATAAAACCGAGATCAGAGCGACGATGGATGATTTAACGGAACGTCGTACGTCGAAGCAACCTTTGGAAATGCACAGTGCGGGCAGTACCTTTAAGCGTCCGCCGGGGTACTTTGCCGGTACGTTAATCGACCAAACCGGGCTTAAAGGGTTATCGCACGGTGATGCGGAAGTATCGGAGAAGCATGCGGGCTTTGTCGTTAATCGCGGTCATGCTACGGCGGCAGATGTTTTAGCCGTCATTCGTGAAGTGCAGAGGCGTGTGGAAGAAGCTCACGGCGTGACTTTAGAGACGGAAGTGCGTATTATGGGAACACCTTAATGTAATAAGCGGTAAAACGAGCGGTTGTCGACCTTGCGGTTGAGAGCCGCTTTTTGTTTGGCTATGGTCGGTATATGTGCTATACTATTACAGTTATATAAAAATTGAAGTTTTTCTGTTTTTCTGAATGGGAGAGGAAATATATATGGAACGTCAGGATATTCGCAATATTGCTATTATCGCTCACGTCGACCACGGTAAGACTACACTTGTCGATGCGATGCTCAAACAAAGTCACGTTTTCCGGTCTAACGAAAAGGTTGCGGAACGTGTCATGGATTCGGGGGACATCGAACGGGAACGAGGCATTACGATTTTATCCAAAAACACGTCGGTTATGCATGACGGCGTAAAAATAAATATTGTCGACACCCCGGGCCATGCCGATTTCGGCGGCGAAGTGGAACGAGTTTTGAACATGGTTGACGGTGTATTGCTTCTTGTCGATGCGTTTGAAGGCCCTATGCCGCAGACCAAGTATGTATTGCGTAAGGCTTTGGAACAAAATTTAAAACCCATCGTGGTCATTAATAAGATTGATAAGCCTGATGCGCGTGTTGCGGAAGTAGAAGACGAAGTCCTCGAATTGTTCATGGAATTGGATGCCAATGATGAACAGCTTGATTTCCCCGTTATTTATGCCAACGGCCGTGACGGTATTGCCAAGACGGATATGGCAGATGAAGGTACGGACTTGCAGCCCCTCTTTAAGGCTATTATCGACCACTGCCCGTGCCCGAAGGGTGATCTGGAAGGACCTTTGCAGTTCATGGTTACTACCTTGGACTACGATGATTATGTCGGTAAAATCGCTATCGGTCGAATCGTTCGCGGCAGTATGAAACCGAATCAGAACGTGCTTCTCGTCGACGGTGAGAGCCAG
>NZ_JAQCUN010000087.1:4227-5556 GCF_027685385.1 Megasphaera sp. AF13-6AC | reverse complement strand
AACGGACAGCGTTCACTTATTTGAAATATCTAAGGGAACCATAGAAGCTAAGGGAGTATAAAAAAGCCTTGCTTTACAGGAATGTAAAGCAAGGCTTTTTTTCAGTCTCCGTATTTCTGATAGACTCTTTGTATGTGGTTTAACGTATATAAAATACTTTTGCCCAAGGGTAGTAATTCATAAAGACCTTTTTCATTTTTTTGAATTAAATGGCGGGTAAGAAGCGCTTTAATCTTTCTATTCAATTCTGTTTCGCTAATATAAGGAATGTTTATCAAAATAACGGAAAATGAGTTTTTGCCGGAATCAATAGATGCCAGTATTTCGGGAATCCATTTTAGCCTGAGAATATCTTGTATATCTTGGAATTTGCTATTAAATTCGACCATAAGAGATTCACCGTCCCTTCATAAAACCTTATAGTTCTTTATAGTATATCATGGGTCTAACCTTTTTGTTAGTTGAAAATAAAAATCAATAAAGTTAAAATAAAGAAAATCAATTAACAGATAGGGGGAGTTTTACATGAAAAACTTAAAGACTGTAAATCAATATATTGCGAATCTTGCCGTTCTCAACATTAAGACACATAACCTTCATTTTAATGTAGTAGGATCAAGCTTTAAAAATGTTCATGAATACTTGGAAAGTATCTATAATACCTATTTCGAGTATTATGATGCCGTAGCGGAACTGGTTAAGATGCAAGGGCAAATGCCTTCCGTATCTACGGAAGAGTATATGAAGGCGGCTACAATTAAGGAAGTCCCGGCTAAGGAATATCCCGTGGCGGAAGCCTTGGATATTGTGTTGAAAGACCTGGAAGTGATGACAAAGGCGGCTTTAAAAATTCGCGAAGGCGCTGAAAAGGAAGATAACTTCCTTCTTGCCAATATGATGGAAGAGCATGTGGCATATTATATGAAACAACGCTGGTTTATTTCGGCAACACTATATAAGTAATATCCTTCTGATTTTATGCAACATGCAAAAAGGGGCTCTTACGAGTCCCTTTTTGCATGTGTAAAATAAATTGCGGTTTTTGAGGGGAAATAAAATTATTGTTAAATAAAATCTTGATAATATATATGACTATAGTATACTGAAACGGTCGTGAAATGAAAGTAAGGAAGCACATTTATGGAGCAGCGAATCTTAAGGGAATTTATAATAGCTTTGGTTACTGCTTTAGGAGCAGAAATACAGTCGTTGATTCTTCAGAAAACAGAAGGCACGTCTGGTGGATTCTTTATTTTAAAAGTCATAAGGACACGACGCGAACAGATTTTTACTGTAAGCGGTTACTTTGTGTTATTGGCGGCAGTAGTA
>NZ_JAQCUN010000087.1:0-4217 GCF_027685385.1 Megasphaera sp. AF13-6AC | reverse complement strand
TTGGCGGCAGTAGTATAATCTTATTTATTGAGAATTAGGGGACGAAAGGATTTCTATATGTACAGTGAATTAAAAGGAAAGGTAGCCGTCATTACAGGCGGATCCAAGGGAATCGGAACGGCTATCGCCAAGCGTTTCGGGCAAGAAGGTATGAAGGTTGTCATTAACTATAATTCCGATGCAGCCGGTGCAGAGTTGGCTGCAGAAGCAGTTCGATGTGCCGGCGGAGAGGCGATTGCTGTCAAGGCTCATGTCGGTACGGAAGAAGGCGTGCAGTCTCTGGTCGATGCGGCTGTAGAAAACTACGGAGGTATCGACGTATGGATTAACAATGCGGGCATGGAAAACAAGGTGGCGACTCATGAAATGCCTTTAAGCGATTGGGAACGAGTTATTAACGTTAATTTAACAGGTGTATTTCTCGGTACACGTGCAGCTTTGACATATTTTATGGAGCATAATGTAACGGGAAGTATTGTAAATATGTCATCCGTTCATGAGCAGATTCCTTGGCCGACCTTTGCACATTACTGTGCATCCAAAGGCGGTATTAAACTCTTTACGCAAACTGTGGCCATGGAGTATGCCAAGTACGGAATTCGT
The DNA here is from genome assembly GCF_027685385.1 of Megasphaera sp. AF13-6AC. Taxonomy (NCBI): domain Bacteria; kingdom Bacillati; phylum Bacillota; class Negativicutes; order Veillonellales; family Veillonellaceae; genus Megasphaera; species Megasphaera sp. AF13-6AC. The sequence goes on along the minus strand of NZ_JAQCUN010000087.1, from coordinate 3,614 downwards.
GTAAATGCCGTCGGTCCCGGAGCTATTAATACGCCTATTAATGCGAAAAAATTCTCCGACCCCGTTCAGTATGAAGAAACTATGAGTATGGTTCCTATGAAGCGTATCGGTAAGCCTGAAGAAGTGGCAGCTTGTGTGGCTTGGCTTGCTTCCGATGAAGCGTCATACGTAACAGGAATCACCCTTTTTGTAGACGGCGGCATGACCTTGTATCCGGCTTTTCAAGACGGTAAGGGTTAAAGCTTTGTAAAAGAGTATACGGGTCGGCGATATGATTTTGCCGTAGCCGATTTAGAAAAGAACATATATGAAAAACGTATTGGTTATTTAGGGACACACGGATTTACAGCACGATTCGTTTAACAATAAGATTATTATGGCAGATTTGGAAAAGGCTTTGCTTGAAGCTCGTTTCGAGTATTTAGATGCCATGTACTCCAATTTTAAAATTGATGTAAAAAAGGAACAGGAACAATTGGTATGGGCCGATGTTATTCTCCTTAAGTTCCCCATTTTTTGGTACAGTCTCCTTTACTGTCGGTGCACCGAAAGATATGTATCGTGAAGGAGGTTTTCAATTCTACCCTGTGGAAATGATGACGACTCGTTTTATTCAGACGGCTCATTTGTGCAGTTTGGACTATGAAGGTGCCGTGTATACGTGCGGTCTCGGCTATGTGAACCGTGATGATGCGGAAGCTTGCAAGGCTATGGAGTCGGCAGCTCACGAACATACACAACGCGTAATTAACCGCATTGAAGAATTGGAGAAATAGGATATCTACATGACTAAACCCGCTTGTCCTTATGGGGACAAGCGGGTTTTATAATGCGTACTATTTTAACTTTTTAGTGAAGCTGCGGTGGCGGTGTTCTTTCTTATCGGCTTTTACGCGGAAATAGTTGTGCTTAATGGCCGTATTTTTGTCGTCCGTCGTCGTATACACGTCGAAGAGGTCGAGAGATTCGATAAAGGGAACGAATTTTTTAAAGCCGAAGTTTCTTACATCAAAGTCGGAGAATTGTTTATTCAATAAATTCCCTAAGGTGCCTGAGAAGATCCAGCCGTCTTCATCCGAGTTTTCTTCCGTCAGTTTGATAAGAGCTAATTTAATAGTTGACAGGTCTTTGCCTAAAGTATTGTCGAATGCGTCTTGCCCGTTATGACGGTATTCGGAAGGATGGGAGGTCTTTTCACGGTCATGAGGTATCGAAGTTTCGTGTTCGGCCGGTTCTTCGCCGGCTTCTTCAAAGAGGACATCCAAGTAGAGAAATTTGTTGCAAGCCGAAATAAACGAGCGAGGCGTTTTGCTTTCGCCCATACCTAAAACATACTTTTGTGATTCTCTTAAACGAGAAGCCAAACGGGTGAAATCGCTATCTGAAGAAACGATACAATAGGCATCCAAATCGCTTTGGTAAAGAAGATCCATTGTATCAATAATGAGTGCCGAGTCGGATGAATTTTTACGAATAGTGTTGCTGTATTGTTGAATCGGCTGGATGGCATTATCGAGAATAATATTTTTCCAAGAAGCCATTTGAGGTGTTGTCCAGTTGCCGTAAATGCGTTTATAAACAATATTTCCCAAGTTGTTGGCTTCAGACAAGATGACATCGATATACTTGTTGGAAATGTTTTCGGCGTCAATAAGGACAGCCAATTTCATTTCTTGGTTCATCGTCTCCCTACTCCCCTTTGTATGGTCATTAAATGAGTTGTCGTAAGCGGTTCGTTAAGTCTGTCGGATTTTGCGCAGCCGAAAGATCCATAATCGGTTGTGCCCCCACGTACAAGAGATTGTCGTTGCCGCGGTGAACGTCGGTGGCAGTCGGTTTTTTACCGTCGTGGTAGACGGCCGACAAATTGCCGGCAATGAGGTAGGCTCGTTCTTTACCGCTCATAGAGGAGATGGTTTCCGGCTGGTACCAGTCTTTTCCGTGGAGAGAAATCATTCCTGTATCGGCATTGACCTTAACGACACCGCCACTCCACTTTGTAATATCTTCATTATACACGTTACGGCGGGAAATAGTGGACGGATGGTCATTAAAGAGTTCGTTAATACCGCCCGAAGACTGGCCGGGGTTCTTGTCCAGAATTCGCTGCCATACGGCAGCACCGGCTCCGATGTTGTATCCTGCATTAACGGCGTATGTGAATGCCAAAGCATCGGCTTCTTTTTCCATCGGTTTCGTAATTAATTTAGCCGTGCCGACTTGAGATAAGATACCTGTAATGAGCTGAGTAGATGTATCACCGCCGATAGCCGCACCGGCAAGGACTAAAGGCATTTGTTTACGAATGCCTTGGATAGGGTGTCCTTTTTGGCCGTGTCCCATTTCATGAGCCAAAACAAAGGCCAGTTCGTTTTCATTGTAATTTAAAGGTTCAAAGGCCCCTATATTAACGCTTAGGTTATGGCCGATAGTACAAAAGGCGTTAAAGCTTTTGTCGTCATTAACAAAGTAATTGTACGGCTTTTTCGTAATAGACGGATCCGTTTTTGCAATGGAAGCGGATAAACGCGTCATAATACGGTCCAACATGGCGTTGGCACGAGGATCGTTGTTGACACCGTATTTTTTCTTCATTTGTTCAAAAAATTCGTTGCGGCCACCGTTATCGAGATGTTTTAATTCTTTTTCAAGGGCGAAGTATTGTATGCCCGCACCGGCGAAACTTGTCCAGTCTATAGCTTCGGCTGTTTGCAAGGTTGAAGAGGCGGGACTGAGAGATACTGCCAGAATACCGGCAAGAATATATGATTTTATAGATTTTTTCATGAATAAATCCCCTTTCGAGCGGGTAGAAAAATATTTTGCACTTACGAGTTTTATTATACCACATAACAGCCCGTAAACAGCAAAAGGAAGAGGAGGGTTATGTATTTTTAACACATTGAATACTTTCTTGCAGTAAAAATGAGACAAAGGAAAAATATAAGGTTTGTGAACAGACCTTTTCAGATTGATGAGAAAATAGGGTATTGACATAAAGATATAAGGGCGACATGATGAATAACATAATTATATACCGTCCATAAAACCGAAGAAGCGGGAGTAACGACGTTATCGTGCACTTACAGCGAGCCGGAACGGTGAAAGCCGGCAGAACGCAGACCGTCAAATGGGCCGCAGAGGGCGCAAGGAAAGGCAGTAGCCGAGTATTTTGCGACGTAAGGCATACGTCAGTTGCCGGGAATATGTTAGTATTCCGTCGAGAGCAGGGAATTTCTCCTGAACCAAGGTGGCACCGCGGAACCGTATCCGTCCTTGACATGTATTCTTGTCATGGACGGATTTTTTTGTACGCCGAATAGGAATGACAAAAGGAACACCCCGTCTGCAGGAGACATCTGCAAACGGGGTGTTTTTCAACCATATTCAATTGTCGTAAAGTCTTATCTTAGTATGTCTATAAAATATACAAGCAGATTACTTCCATTTAAACTTTCTTACACGACCTACATAAAATATCCTTTGGCATAGCACGCACAACAGGTAATCGAAGAGATACTTTTGAAATACGTATTTATTTCTTAAGAGTGTTGTGTGTAAAACGGTAAATTGTCGTCATGCTATACGTCCATCCGTAATCCTCTCTTACAGAG
>NZ_JAQCUN010000086.1:0-5704 GCF_027685385.1 Megasphaera sp. AF13-6AC | reverse complement strand
AATGCGAAGGATCAGAGTTCCCTCAGCTTGTCTCGTCTGCAACCAACAAAGAAGAGCCGTCCAAACATTGCCCAAGTGCAAATATCCCGTGGGGCTGGGAGCAAATCGACTGCGCATACCCGCCTACTTCGGTAAGGATACAGTGTCATCAAAGAAACGACCTTCTTCTTTGATTTTTCTTTCACTGCCCATAACACAAAGATTGTTATCGTTCATAACGGCTTTAACAACAGGGGCCAAATCCCGAATATCGCCGGCTGTCGTATTCAGAAGCTGATCACGACGTTCCTGTCGTTTCGCCTTAGTCGCCTTCGCAAAATAAATACCCAGAGCCAATCCCGTTCTGAGTTGCGGTGTCAAAGGCGTATCGATGCGACTGAGCGTGCCGATAACGTACTTTGTCATCTCCCGTTCGGGAATATCGAAGCTTTCCAGATAAGACGGTAAGTCATCATAAGCCTGTATCGTTTTAGCCAGATTCGGGTCTCTGTATGAGCAGAAAACGAGGTCACCGTTCGGCGAAAAGCGTGTGTGAGCCCCGTAAGCCCCGCCTTGGACACGAACCTTTATCCATAAGTATTCATACTGAAGGATGGTCGTCAAGACGGACATGGCTCCCGTATACTCGAAACCGTGCTTACGGAAGTTACCACCCTTAGCCACATACTGCACCTTACCGCCCGTCATGATTCCTTCATTTCGACGCTGTAAATCAAAGTTGAATAACAGAGTTCCCTTTTCGCCTTCGGGCATAGCCTCAAGCCATAAAGGCAATACTTTTTTCAAAGCCTCTTTTTCTGCAGCTTCGCCTGTAACGGATACGGTTAAACGCGCCTTTACGAAGAGCTTTTTCGCCACATCCTTCAATCGGTTTCCTACCGTGTCACCGTCTTTGCGAATCGTCTTGGCAATATCCGCCAAAAAACGATAATATGACAATTCGCCGGCTTCGTCAAAGGCTGCCTGCTGCGATACATACGACAACAGTCTTTTCGTAACCAAGGTTTGACCGTTACGGAATGCATCCGTATCCCAGCCCGTCTTTTCTTCTTCTATCAATTCCGCCAGCCGAGTTCCCCTGCTAAATACCGATTTTTCCGTAATTTCTTCAAGTAAAGCCATGACCTTGTCCGTATTACGTGTCAGTGCCTTAGCCTTAATTCTGAAGAAGGGACGATACGAATTGTCCGCTTCCGAAGAAATGGACTGAATACCGTAGGAAATACCGCCGGTATACAAGTCGATTAGAGATGCCAGTTCAATATAATCGTGGTTTTCCGTATCCAAATCTCCGATCATGTCCGCCAACAGATAAATGTACGGCAAATCAACCTCGGAAAATCCTGTCAAATCGTAAAAAAGATTAATGTACGTAATGCCGTTCGTCTTATCTTCCACATAGCAAAGATCGACGTCTTTCACCTTTTCCACTTCCGGCTCGACAAAATCGACGTCCCTTGTCAAATCCGTTCTCGACAAGGTAGGAATGGTGGCCAGGGCTTCCGGCGAATCCGGTGCTTCCTGACGTTTTTTCAAGGCTTTCGTATCATCTATAATCTTCTGCAATTCTTCATCACTTAAAGACTTTTTATATGCCGCTAAGGCCTGAGCCGTAGCCTCTTCCTTCTTCTCCGTCAGCCCCTTTTCGGGAACAAGAGAAATTAAGGCATAATAAGGATTGTCGAGAATGTATGTCTGAATAATTTTTTCATAATAATCCGTTTCAATGCCGGCACGCAATACCTTGAGACTCTCTTCATAACGCAAGGCTTCCTCGGGCGCACGACCGTAAAGCCAAGTATCCATGCAGCGAATACCGTAAATAAGGCCTTTAGGACGGCCTGCAAAGTCGGCTTCACGCAAAGAAAACTCCAAACGATTCAAGGCCCCTGTCAAGAGGGTTTTATCAATCCCCTTTGCCACAACTTCTTTAAAATAATTGTGCAGCAAAGGCAAAATCTTCTCTTGCGCATCTTGCTCGGAACCGTTAATCGTAATTCCCCATAAAGGTTGTAAAATCCCGTCTTGAAAATCACCGGAAATATCCTTGCCCAAGCCTTCGTCAATAAAAAGTTTTTTCAAAGGAGCCGCCGGCGATGCGAGATATACATAGGTCAGGACCTTAAGGGCCAATCCCAGAGTCGTATCGATAGCATCGTCAATGACATATGTCAAAGAATGCATGGTCTTCTGGTCCGTACTTTCATCGGAACCGATACCGTATGAATAGGTCTTTACCGTACTTCCCGGGCAAGGCTGAACGGCAATATCCGTATGCACGTCTTCAGCCGTAAAGGACGATAAGTATTCACTGTCAATAAATGCGAGCGTATCGTCAATATCCAAGTCGCCGTACAGGAAGAAATAACTGTTCGACGGGTGATAATACCGCTTATGGAAGGCCACGAATTCTTCTTGTGTAAGTTGCGGAATATCATCCGGGTCACCGCCCGATTCGACACCGTATGTAGTCTGCGGGAAAAGATGAGACATGACCTTGCGATCCAACTGGGAATCGGGCGAAGAGAAAACCCCCTTCATTTCATTGTAAACGACGCCACTGTACGTCAACGGCCCGTTCTTTTCTTCCAGCTCGTAATGCCAGCCTTCTTGTTGCAAAATCTGCGGGTCCTTTAAAAAATTCGGAAAAAAGACGGCATCCAAATAGACATCCATCAAATTTCTGAAATCGATGGCATTGCGACTGGCCACGGGATACATGGTCTTGTCGGGAAAGGTCATGGCATTCAAAAAGGTATTGAGCGACCCTTTAACCAATTCGACAAACGGCTCTTTCAAGGGGAATTTCCGTGACCCGCACAAGGTCGAATGTTCACAAATGTGGGGTACACCCGTACTGTTGTCCGGTGTCGTACGGAAGGACACGGAAAAAACCTTGTTGTCATCATCATTAGCCAAGTATAAAAGTTTGGCCCCCGACTGTACGTGAGTCATAACATACGAGGTACTCTGCACTTCTTCTACATACTGAACGGAATCGACACGAAATCCCGAACGAATCGTGCCCACATCGAACTTCTTCTCTTTTATCATTCTTGGTCTCCTTCTCCGAGTAATATATTTCTTAATTCCTTTACATCACATGCATAATAACGGGGAGGAAATTCCGCCCGTTCCGCATCATTTCCGTAACCGTAACCGACGCCGATGCAGGGTACCCCGCACGTTTTCGCACCGATGACGTCAAACTTCCGATCCCCTACCATAACCGCCTGTCGCCGTTCTTCAGCCGTTAAAGCGTCCAGAACGGAAGCCATAATTTTCGCCTTATCCTCAAGGCCTCCCAAAACAGCCCCGGAAATCTTCGTAATATACTGTCTCATGCCGAAATGCTCGCAAATAGATTCTGCGTGAATCTGCGGCTTCGACGTAGCCACATACGCCCGTATTCCCTGAGCTTGCAAGTCATGTAATAAGTCGACAATGCCGGCATAAGGCTCGTTTTCAAAAAGCCCTACCGTACCGTATCGTTCCTGAAAATAATCGTACAAACGCCGAGCTTTGTCTGTTGAAAATCCGTACGTATGCGTAAATGTATACATGAGCGGCGGACCGATTACAACTTCCTGACGTAGTCTGTCTACCGTAGATTCTCCTTCTCGATTTAAGGCATACTCAACAGACCTCAAAATCCCTACATGAGACCGGGTCAACGTACCGTCTAAATCGAATAATACATGCTTAAACATAAACTCCTCCTACCATTTCCGCATGTAATATCATACCATTTCACTCGCCTTTTAGCAAAAACAGCCGATAAACAGAAAAAGAGACCTCCTGCAAAACAGACGGTCTCTTTTTTCCCGTATATAAGAACATATAAAAATATATCTCGCTTATTTAGCCAATAAAGCGTCGGCCTTAGCAATGTTGTCACGTATCTTCTGGCAACATTCTTTAAAGTTTTTCAATTCTTCAGCCGTTAAATTGTATTCCATAACCTGTTCTACGCCGTTTTCTCCGATAACGGCAGGTACACCGGCATAAATACCCGTTTCTCCGTATTGGCCGTCCAATTCGACACTGGCCGCCATAATCCCCTTTTCATCATGAAGAATAGCTTCAGCCATGCGTACGGCCGTAGAAGCAATGCCGTATTCAGTACAACGCTTGCCCATAAAGGTATACCAACCGCCCTTAATAGCACGTTCTTGAAGTTCTGCCTTATCAAAACGGAAGCGTTCATCATGTTCAGCCAATTCTTCAAAAGGTTGACCGGCAAATTTAACAAGAGACCAGGGAGTCATTTGAGAATTGCCGTGTTCTCCGAACATGAAGGCCGTGAAAGAATGATGATCAATCCCCGTCTGCTGAGAAATAGCACTAACCAGACGAGACGTATCAAGACCTGTACCTGTACCCATAACCTTGTGAGACGGCAATCCGCTCTTTTCGCGAATCAGATGAGTAACAACATCGCACGGATTGGTAATATTAATGAAATAACCGTCAAATCCTCCCTTCATAATCTTGGGAATATAATCGGCTACACCCGGTACGGTAAATCCCATTTCATCATCACGACTGCCCGTCGCACACAATTCAACCTTTCCCATGGCATTAATGATAATGTCGCAATCACCCAATTCTTCATACTTTGCAATCACATAATCTACATGATGCGGCATGAAAAGGACGGCATCCATCAAATCCTGACGTTCGCTGATAGCCTTCTGTTCATTTATATCGCAAATTTTAACTACATCGGCGGCACCTCGCACGCCCAACACAAAAGCTACATGAGCACCTACATGACCCATTCCGACTACACCGATAATTCTTTTTTTCATGATAAGTCCCCCTAATCCGATTAATATTCATGAAGTACTTTTTTATCATACCACCATTGAGCCGCTCTGTCATATGCACAGTTCCCCGTTTTTTATGCGAATGTTATAATTTACTTAATATCTCTATGACATCCACACGAAAGGACACTGTATGAAACAATACGTATTTACGGCAGGAAGTGAAAAATCGGAAATACTCACAGCCCTGACCTTACCGTTCTGTTTCGGTCTGAACATATTACTTATAAACTTATTCCTGTTTTACCTGCCGGCACACAAAACACTGCCCGGACAGACTGTCCTATACATATTTCTTACGATTTTTGCAGTATACACCGCTTGGTACTTGGTAAAGAAGATACAATGGGCATTATTGAAAACATACACGGTTGAACTGAACGACCGAATCGTCACGATTCGAAACAACGCAACTGTACTGTTAAGCGGTCCCCTTCAAAGCTGTCAGCTGCATTATAGCCCTCAAAAACGAATTTCCTGCCTGAAGCTGACAATCCGTACGGATGAGCAGGCGATAACCTTTATAGGCAGAAATAAATCATTTACAACTATAAAAGGTACAAAAAGCCTCAATATCTTCGGTACCTGTACAACGGCAGATATAAATACACTCTGCGAGCTGGGCCGAGACTTACAAATGTTATGTAAAAAAGACAGTCCTCTATAAGCAAAGACATTCGCCACCATACTTAAAAAGAGTTACGACCGAAGTCGTAACTCTTTTTTGCTTATCCTTTTTTAGCCGCTTTCTTGCGGTCGTGTTTATCCAAAATAGCCTTACGCAACCGAATGCTTTTCGGTGTAACTTCTACGAGTTCGTCGTCATTAATCCATTCCAAGGCCTGTTCCAAACTCATGATGCGAGGCGGCACGAG
>NZ_JAQCUN010000085.1:0-5792 GCF_027685385.1 Megasphaera sp. AF13-6AC | reverse complement strand
TAGGGGGAGGCCCCTTGGGAGGATAGGAAGCCGCTGATTAAGGTAAGAGGGCGTACGCTGATGCGTACGCCTTCTTTGTATGTAGGGGATAGTGCCGTTAGGGTTTTTCAGTAGCTGTAATTGGCTTACATCATCGTATCGGGAATCTGAACTATGAGAATGAACCTATGAAGTGACGGCATAGAGTAACAATAAATCATACACAACTTATATGCATAAAAATATTACAAAAATGCATTAAAGTGCTATAATAAAACAAAGGCAGACAGGAACAACGGTACACAGTATCGACTCCGTCTAAATCATAATATCTGCCGATTTACTGTATGTATATATCACTCCCCCCGATGTATCGTACAGCATTCGCTTTTTGTTTCAGCCCATGGAACATGGTAAGCGTCTCTTAAGAATAGAGCCGGTCTGATTTAATCAGGCCGGCTCTATTCTTGTTGAATGGAGTGAGAAAAAGGCGGAAACATTGGGTTTAAAGCCGTTTTATGGTATACTGAGGAAGTAATTCATGTGTAAAATATGCTACATATATTGTTGTCAGGAGTTATGATTATGACAAAAAAATCAACGGAATGGATTGAACGGGAAGTGGATTCACTGGTTCGGGAGGGGCTTATTTCCGAACAGGCTCAAGACAGAATTCGCGCACATTACGGCAAGCGGAATCGACGTATGTTGTCTGTAATTCCCGTGGCTTTAATTCCTTTAATTATAGGGTTGGCACTAGCGGTTATGGGCATTTTTTGGGCAGCTGCCCATGTATGGTATGACGTGTCCATGACGACCCGGCTTGTTGTGGCCGTGTTAATTTTAACAGCATCGCAAGTCGGTATGATATTAGCTTTAATACAATCGCAACAGGCGAAGCCGGTGGGAGAGATTGCCGCATTGGTGCAGTATATCTCTGTTTTTGCTTCCGTAGCTATTGTGGAACAAACTTTTTATACAGGTTGGGATGGAGATTTTTATTTACTGACTTGTGCCGTTTTGGGACTACCTGCCGTATACTTGTTGAGATCCTTGGCTGGAGCAATTTGGTACGCTCTTTGCCTTGTCATTTGGGCTTTTTCCGGAGGTATGTTGAATGCCTCTTTAGGAGTCGGGTCCGTCTGGATTCTATTGATATTAATGTTACCCTTATATGGTGTGTTCTTTCGTCATGGTGATGAAGTTCGCTTATCCTTGTATTCGTGGATTATGACGATTACCGTATATGCGGTTTTTGCGGCTGTCATGGTGGAAAGTGATTATATTCCCTTCTTCGTTCTCGGAACCTTAGCTGTCGTCATGATGCTTACCGGCTATTCTATCGATATACGGCGGGCTTACGGAATACCTTTTCGGTGGGTCGGTCGTATGGCGGCTTTAGGGGCCTTAGTAATCTCTACCTTACCTGAATCTTGGGTGGGAATTGCTTCTGTGGAAGGATTTCACTGGTCGACAATCATTGTTACGGCTCTTTTATTCTTTGGTGTTATAGCACTGTTGGCAGTAGGAGTTAAGAAACGCTTCTGGGGTCCTGTGTTATATGCGGCGATTCCTGTTATCTTGGGAGCTGAAACTTTTTTGGTACGTAGTGAAATATATTCATCGTTACCTTTGATTTTATCGTTCATCTATACGATTTTCCTGTCTTTTTATGAAATTGTACAAGGCCTTAAGGCGGAATATATCAATCATTTGCGCCTCGGCATAGTCACTCTTATCGTTCTCATGGTAGCCGTCGTCTTCGGGAAGGCTTTTTCGCCGCTTGTGCCCTTGGCGGTTATTGTAATCGTGGCTCTTATCGTAACTCAAGTACGGCGCAATCATAAGAAAAACGGCAATCGCATTGTAGGGAGCGGCGGCAGTCGCACTGTCTCATCCGTACGTAGGGAAAACAGGCGGCGCAATCGCAAAGAAATGAAGGGGGAAGACGCTACACTGACAGCATCCGGAAGAGATACGTCGACAGTTCCCGAGTGGATGCAAGAAAAGTCTGATGTGACTACAGTAGTTCGTCGGCCTCAAGAAAAAACACAATTTGTGGCACCTGTATTCAAGGCTCCTGAAGATATGCCGGCACCGACGTATATGACGGAAAACCCCATTAAAGCCCAAACGGAGGGAGTGACGCGGAAGATGGCGTCACCTTGGGCTGACGGTGCAGAGGAAAAACATAAGGAAAAGAAAAACTCCGTATCTCCGTGGTCTCATAAGGGAGGGCAATCATAATGAAAGAAAAATTGTTGTCTCTCTTAGATAGTCGACGAGCCGTTTATTTTATTATCATTATGACCATTATTGTACAAACCGGCTTTTTGTTCTATTGTAATTGGCGGTGGCACAATATTACGGTAGACGGCATTGCCTATCAAATGCATTGTGTCCCGCGTCTTGAAAACGGATCTTTCGGCACGGACTATATCCGAGTTGTCTTTCCCGAAGATACGACGAAGTGGAATGATTCGGTTTTGCCCGTAAAGGGACAGGAGGTTTACGTAGCTATTACACAAGATACGAGGGGAATGATGGAAATCCTCGGAGCCTCTGCGGAACCTCCGGCTGATCGCGGTGATTATATGAAAGTTAAAGTTGTGGATGTTCGGGAGAATGACCGTACTATTGTTTTTAAACCGCCTTTTGATCGATACCGAATTGCTCCTGAATATATGGATGGGATTTATGATATTACTTCTTCGGATAATGTTATTGCCAGCATCCGTATGAAAAAAGGTGAAGGGGTTATTGAAGGGGTTTTTGTTAACGGTGTTCCCCTCGAAGCCAGCAGTACCGGTGCGGCTATGGCGGCCAAGCAGGTGAAAAACGAAAAAACGACAGCTCCTAAGGTTCGTATTGTAGAAAGTTCAATGGTACCGCCGAAGGAAGAATAAGGCTATACGTGAAAGCAGGGAGATAATGAAATCATATATAAAACCGGCGATGACAGCTGTCCTGGTCTTAATGTTCATGCTTTTAACGGGATTCCGGGCTCAAACGATTATTCATGATGACGGCAGTGAAACCCAGGATGTTTTGAAGGTATCGGACTCGGCTAGGGATAAGAGTGCTCTTGAAAGTGATGCCGATGAGTTCCAAAAGCGCAACTATACAATTATGGATTATGACAACGGCAACGGAAAGGGATTCCGCGCCATGAAGACCCTTACCAGCGAAGCCGCAAATCAGCGATCTGTAGACCGTATTGTGCATAAAACTTTTGACGGGATTATATGTACCATGTATTACATAGACTATACATATACGGATGGGAGTATTGATTATTTAAGACTTGGAAAGACGATGCCTGAAGACGGTGTAGATTTGGAATATATCGTCTCCTTCCCGTCAGGGACAGATGTACAGAGTAACAGCCCGTCCCCTGATGAACAAGGAAAGACATATATGTGGAGGTTATCCGATAATAAGTCGGAGAATATTCGTTTGCAAGCTACGGTGTGGCATAAACTGACTATTTATGCTTTTCTGTTTCTCATAGGGATTATTGTTTTTGCTGTTGTGGTTATGGAGCATCGACGAAAGCGGTCCGGCGACTGGGATACGGCAAAACGATTGCGCCGTTATGAAGTGTTGCTTCTCTTTATACCCTTGTTCATACTCGCTTATATGGCCTATGAATACTATGAAGGGACGCATATTACACCGGGGACGTTGACGAAAATTTCCGAACAACAACAAGAAGAACAGCGCGAACGGGATGATGAAGAAAAGCGGGCCAAGGACTTGGAGGAAAAGAAACAAAAAGACAGTAATGAAGCTGTTGCCAGAATTCGTGCCAAGGCGACAGATTTAACAGATGCATTGAAGACTTTGGCTCGTGACTATGCCGGCGGTAAAATCAGCGGTTCTGAAGCTAAATCACAGGCTGCTTCCGTGGCGGCCAGAGCCAAGGACTTGGTAGGTAATGAAAGTGCCTTAACCGAGGCGGATAAGGAAGTGGTCAGCCGGTTGGTGGATACGATTGTAAGCGAAGCCAATGCTTTGGCAGCCAAGGCTGAGGAGGCGGAAGCCAAGGCTAAGAAGGCGGAAGAAAATAATAGGCAATCAAATTCTAAAAATCGTAAGGGCGATACTCAACAAAATAAAACCAAAAATAACAGGTAACTTTCTTAATGGATATTACCTATTTGTCGAAAAAGTGGTACAATGAACAGAGCACATTTGCCATAGAGTTTTAGTGAAAGGATATAGAGGAGGAAATAAGTTATGCATAGTGTAGAAGAAATTAAAAATGGCGTATATTGGATGGGATGCAATGATTTTCTCACCCCTTTATTTGAACGGATTTTCCCGATTCCCGACGGTGTAAGTTATAACTCGTTCTTTATTGATGATGAAAAGACTTGTGTACTCGACGCTATGGATAAGGTTTGCCGTGATGAATTCCTGGAAGATGTAGAATATTTGCTCCATGGCCGTCAGCTTGATTACTTTATTATTCAGCATATGGAACCGGATCATGCCAGCTCAGCATTGGCTTTGGTTGAAAAATATCCGAATGTCAAAATTGTCGGTCAGGCACAGACCTTTAAGTTCTTCGAACAATTTTACAGTGAAGATTATAAGGCAAATTATATGACCGTTACGGAAGGCGATCAGCTGGACTTAGGTAAACATAAACTCCAATTCATTAAGGCTCCTATGGTTCATTGGCCGGAAGTTATTATGACCTACGATTTGACGGATAAGATTCTTTTCTCGGCAGATGCATTCGGCATGTTCGGCACAGTCGGTAATATTTTTGCCGACCAAGTTGAATATGAAGAAGAATACTTGGATGAAGCTCGCCGTTACTACGTGAATATTGTCGGTAAATACGGAGCTCAGGTCATGGCCGTATTGAAAAAAGCATCGGGATTACAAATCGATTACATTTGCCCTATTCACGGTCTTGTTTTCAGAACGCCGGAAACCATTCAATATATTATTGAAAAACACCTGCATTGGGCGCAGTACGTTCCTGAAAAGAAAGGTGTTGTTATCGCCTTTGCTTCTATTTACGGGGATACGGCCAGAGCGGCTTGCGTATTGGCCAATAAGCTCAGTAAAGCGGGCGTTCACAATGTAATGATGTATGATGTATCAAAGGTTCATCCTTCTTATATCAATGCTAAGGCCTGGGAATACAGCCATTTAGTGTTGGCTGCGCCTACGTATAACCTGAACTTGTTCTTACCCATGGAAAATTTCCTCCACGATCTCAGCACCTTGTCTTTCCAAAAACGAAAAATTGCAGTTCTCGGTTGCCATACATGGTCGTCTGTTGCTCACAAAGAAATGGTTAACTATGTGGAAAATGTTTTCAAGAATTGCGAACTTTTCCCGACAACCTTAGATATGAAGTCCTCGTTGCATAAGGATCAAGAAAGCATTATTGATGCTATGGCTAAAGAAATTGCCGATGATGTAGCTGCATATCCCGACCCGAACACCTTGATTTAAGAAAGGGACGGTTAGAGTCTATGATTATTCGAGATGACAGTGCTAAAAACGGTGACCTTCACAATCCGGATAAGGCGAAGAATAAGGGCGAAGAAATACAGGTTGACTTAGGTCGACCTTTGACGGAAGAAGAAGAGAAAATCTTTGCTAAATTAAAAGAAGGGTTACACTTGTAAGGGTAAAAGTACCGGAATGGATGTTCCGGTACTTTTTTGCGATATAAAAATTATTTCAGGAGGCTCTGTTATGGCTGTCAGCATTGTACTGGGAAAGGCAAATAGCGGAAAAACCGTATGTTGTTTTCGTGCCATGGAAGAAGCGGCTGCAAAGGGAAAAAA
>NZ_JAQCUN010000084.1:0-5931 GCF_027685385.1 Megasphaera sp. AF13-6AC | reverse complement strand
CAACTTCGGTGAGTGGGAAGGTCATCGCTACGATGAGATTACATCCGGCTGGCCCGGAATGATTGAAGATTTTTATGCGTCTGAAGGAAAGATGAAAGCTCCCGGCGGAGAATCTTTCGAAGAAGTGGAGATGCGCTCCTTAAAGAAGGTACAGGAAATTTTAGCCGACCATAAAGACGGAGATACCGTATTTATAGCATCTCACGGGGCGACGATTCGGTGCCTTCTTTTCGGGTTGTTGGGATTGCGACTGACTCGGATTTGGTGTTTCCAACAGTTTAATACGGCTGTCAACGTCATTGAGTATTACGGCGAACGCAATGTCATGACGGTCATGAATTCGACGCGCCATTTGGAACAGATGGCGGAAGTCCAAAAGCAGTGGTCGACCATGATCGGACTATAAGGAGAAACCCATGATTCGCTTGGATAAATTGCTCGGCCATTCGGGATACGGTACGAGAAAAGAAATTAAGAGTTTGTGCAAAAACGGGGATGTAACGGTAAACGGAGAGATCGTTCGAGACAGTTCCGTAAAAGTGGATGAAGGGGCTACTGTAATCGTAGCCGGTGAGAAGGTGGAATATGAAGCGGTTTCGTATTTGATGCTGCATAAGCCGGCCGGTGTCGTTTCGGCAACTCAGGATAGCAGAGTTCGGACCGTATTGGATATTTTGCCGTCCCGTTATGCCGCTTCTCGGGTAGCACCTGTAGGTCGCTTGGACATAGATACGACAGGACTTCTCTTACTGAGTAATGACGGTACATGGGCCCATAAGGTGATTTCACCTAAAAAGCACGTGCCGAAAGTTTATGAGGCTCAGGTGGAAGGACTTATTCCCGATGACGTGGGAGAACGCTTTGCCGCCGGAATTGTTTTGGAAGACGGGTTGGAATGCTTACCCGCACGGGCTGAAAAAATAGCTGAGGGTCGACTGCAAATTACCGTTTGTGAGGGAAAGTTCCATCAAGTAAAGCGTATGTGCAGTGCCGTCGGGCTTGTCGTGACGGCATTGCACCGCAGTCGTATCGGCGGTCTGGCTTTGGACAAGGATTTGAAGGCCGGAGAATACAGAAAGTTGACTCGAGAGGAAATCGACCTGCCTCTTCTTTCAACAGGAGATTTGTAAAATTGTAAAAACGTCCTTCTTAACGTGTAAATAACTGGTCAAAGCCTTGTTTATATGGTATTATTGTCGTTAGTCGAACAGAAATAAGGTGATATTATGACAATGGAAAGAATAGCGGCTTTACGCCGTTTTCTTCAGAATCATACTTTAGATTCCGTCATTATGTTACAACCTGAAAATCTCAAATACTTCAGCGGCTTTACCGGCGGGGAAGGGGCCTTGGTCCTGACGCCGTCACGAGTTATTTTATGGACCGATTCGCGGTATATTGAACAGGCTGTCGACGAATGTACTGAGAAGATTACCGTTATGAATCATGGCGGTCGATTGGCTTTCTCCGCCGTTTCCGTGTTGATAGAAGACGGAGCGGGAGCTGTCGGGTATGAACGGGATTTCATGACGCATTCTTTCTTTGAAAGTATGGCTCAGGAAGACGAATTGTACTTTGAAGCCGTGTCCTTACAGGAACTAAGAGCCGTAAAAGAAACGTATGAAATCGAAGCGACACGACGGGCATCACGTATTGCCGACATGGCATTTGCGGAGCTTTTGCCCCATATTCGTCCGGGCGTTACGGAACGACAATTAGCGGCTTTGTTGGAAAGCAAGATGCTTTTGGCCGGTTCGGAAGAAAAATCCTTCGATACTATTGTGGCCTCAGGGAAACGTTCGTCCATGCCGCACGGCACGGCGACGGATAAGCCCGTTGAAAACGGTGATTTTATTACCTTTGATTTCGGTGCCGTTTGTGACGGATACCATTCCGATATGACGCGAACCGTTGTTTGCGGTAAAGCTTCGGAGGAACAAAAAAGTTTTTATGACCTTGTTTTGCAAGCTCAGCTCATAGGTGTGGATGCCGTAAAAAGCGGTGCCTCCTGTTATGAGACGGATGCAGCTGTACGGCAGTTTTTTGCAAAGCACGGTGTAGATAAATACTTTACCCATGCGTTGGGGCATGGAACGGGGTTGGAAATTCATGAGCAACCTGTTCTGTCACCTCGCTCTCAGGGAGTATTGAAAGAGAATATGATAGTCACGGTAGAACCGGGGCTGTACATAGAAGGCAAGTACGGAGTGCGTATTGAAGACTCCCTTGTCGTAACAGCAGAGGGCTGTGAAATATTGACGACAACATCGAAAGAATTAACGGAGTTGTTTTAGGAGGAGATTGTGTATGATTACAAGTAATGATTTCAGACCGGGCGTTACCATTGAAATTGACGGTCAGGTTTGGCAGGTTGTGGAATTTCAGCATGTAAAGCCCGGCAAAGGGGCCGCTTTTGTACGTGCTAAAATTAAAAACCTCGAAACCGGTGCTGTTGTAGAACGCACATGGAATGCAGGCGAAAAAGTACAGGAAGGTCGTGTTGATCGCCGTCAGATGCAATACCTCTATGAATCGGACGGAATGTACGTATTCATGGACAACGAATCGTATGAACAGATTGAGCTCAATAAAGATGCACTCGGCTCGGCAGTAAACTTCCTCAAAGAAGAAATGAATGTATCCGTCATGATGTTCAAAGGCAAGGTAATCGGAATTGACTTACCCGCAACCGTTGAACTTCGTGTTGTTGAAACGGATCCGGGCGTTCGCGGCGATACGGCTACGGGCGGTAGCAAGCCGGCTACGTTGGAAACGGGATATGTCGTTAAGGTGCCTCTTTTCATTAACGAAGGCGAATTGTTGACAATCGACACGAGAACCGGTCAGTACACGGGGCGTGCATAAGTAAAGAAACGATAAAAAGCGATGAGCCTCTCATCGCTTTTTGTTCATGGAGTATCTTTTATGATGACGACGGAATATAACGAATTGGGAGCTGTTCACATTGCCGACAAGGTTATTGCCGGTATAGCGGTTGAAGCTGCCTTGGCTGTAAAAGGTGTTGTCGGACCGGCCGCTTCCTTTGCGGAAAAATTCGGCCGTTCTTCTTCGCCTCGCGGCATAGATATCAAAACGGACGGGACTACGGTTGAATTAACGGTGCGATTGGTTGTTCGGTACGGTATTCGCATTCCGGATGTAGCCATTGAGGTTCAACAGGTTGTGAAAGGAGCCGTTGAATCCCGATGCGGCTATGAAGTGTCGGCTGTTCACATTATCGTTCAGGATATTTTATATGACCGACCGGCAACAGAAGAAGGTTGATAGAATGGAAACAAATGAAGAGAAGGTATATACGGTTTCTCAATCGGCAATGGAAAAAATTGTTCGTACGGCCGTGGCCGGTACGACCGGTGTAGCTGCGAACCGTAAGATACATGTAAGTGTACACCCTAAGGAAGATGAATTGGCCGTGGCCATACGTCTGACAGCGTTGCCGGAGGCACAAATGCGTGAGTTGGCTCTGGCCGTTCAGCATCATACGGCGCAGGCTGTAAAAGATATGATCGGCCCCGATAAGGTAACTGTCGACGTAACTATAGAAGATATGATTGCACACCGGACGGTGTAAGGCAAGGAGAGGATAGCGTGAGCAGACATACAGCACGCCGGAGAGCATTGGAAATTCTTTTTTCCCGAGAATTTCACGATACAAATGATATTCAATACAGTGAAACGGAAATCCTCGGTTATGCGGAGGATGAAAAAGAACCGATAGAGAGTGCCGCAACAGTAGAGACGGTCACGGCCGATTGTTTGGATGCACATGCCGTGCCCTTTGAAAGCGAGAACGAGGTTCTTAGTGAAGCGGCTGAAGATAACAGCGAAAACGACACGAACTCTTATTGTGAATATCTTGTGTCCACCGTTTCCGAGCATGGCGAAGAACTGAATGATCTTATTCGTACATATGCCAAAGGTTGGGATTTGAGGCAAATGAACAAGGCCGATAAAACCATTATGAAAATGGCTTTTTGTGAGTTCGTATACCCTAAGGAAAAATTGGCATCAGCCATTATTATAAATGAAGCAGTGCTCTTGGCTAAACAGTTCGGCGGGGCGGACTCCTCCAAATTCGTAAACGGTATTTTGGGTGCCTATGCGAGGACACACGAATAATGAAGGTATATCTGGGAATTGATACCAGCTGTTATACAACTTCATTGTGCCTGTTGGATGAACAGGCGGCTGTTCTTGCCGATGAACGTCGCATCTTGACCGTACCCGAAGGAAAACGGGGACTCTCGCAGTCGGAAATGGTATATCAACATGTGCGAAATTTACCGGAGTTAACGGAAAAAATCGCATCTTATGTGGCGGGCAATACGGTATGCGCCGTCGCCGTAACGGATAAGCCGCGGCGGCGTGACGATTCGTATATGCCCGCTTTTTTAAGCGGACTCGGTTGTGCTCGCTCATTGGCGGCTATGCTTAACGTTCCGTTATATAGGCTGAGTCATCAGGAAAATCACCTTTTGGCCGCCTGGAGAACCGTAGGAAAGGAACCCAAAGAGCCGTACTGTGCCCTTCATCTTTCCGGCGGCACGACAGATATATTAAGGGTTGAGACTGATGGTGACAGTACCGTAATTACTCGTATAGGCGGCACGACGGATATCAGTGCGGGACAGTTTATCGACCGTGTCGGCGTTGCTTTGGGACTGCCGTTTCCGGCCGGGAAATACGTGGATAGGCAGTCTCTGACAGCGTTGGGAGCGGTCAACGGGTTTCCGGTCTGGCATAGGGACGGCAGTATCAGCTTTTCAGGGCGGGAATCACATATACAGCGTCTGATTACGGCCGGGGAGACGAGTTGTGAGATCATTTGTGCACAAACTATGCATACGGTTTTGAACGGCATTTTAGAATTACTGGATACCGCATTGGCAGGAAACGAGTATAAGACGGTTGTTGCTGTGGGCGGTGTGATGGAAAACAACTTTTTACGGACTTCCGTCGAAGCGGCTATGCGTAGACGCCGAATTGAATTTATACCGGCACCGCAGGGATTCAGTGCCGATAATGCAAGCGGGGCGGCCTTTAAGGCTTTACGGGAGTACCATAAGGCGGGTATATGATGAACTATGACAGTGTGTCGACCGTTGTAGGTAGAATAAAAGAAGACTTGGAACATGATTTTCGTTTGAAAAATGTGGCTATGGAAGGCAATATTATCGGCTTGAAACGGGCATCTACCGGACATTGGTATATGAACATTCATGACGATAAGGCTTCTATCAGAGCTGTCCTTTTTCGTAATCGTGCCGGCACGATGATGAGCACTGTAAAAGAAGGCGATCGCGTTGTCGTGACGGGAGAAGTCAACGTGTACGAAAAAGGAGGTACCTTTTCTTTTATTATTGAGAGGCTTTTTTCTCAAGGCGTAGGGAATCTGCAACAACAGTATGAGAAAAATAAGGCCGAGCTGTATGCTCAAGGATATTTTGACAAGGATAACAAGAAAGAATTGCCTCGCTTCCCCTGGAAGGTCGGTGTATTGACATCGGCTACGGGCGCAGTTCTTCACGATATACAAAAAATTCGTGCGGAACGTAACGAATATATAGAGGTCGTTTTATATCCCGTGCCTGTTCAAGGAGACGGAGCTGCACCTAAATTGGTTAAGGCCCTTGAAGAGGCGGGGAAGAATCGTGATTTGGATGTTTTGATTCTGGCCCGCGGCGGCGGTTCCATGGAAGACTTGTGGTGCTTTAATGATCCGGCCGTCGTTCGGGCCGTGTATAATACGCAAGTGCCTATTATTACGGCTGTCGGACATGAGACGGATACTACTCTCGTCGATTATGCAGCCGATGTGCGAGCGGCGACCCCCACACATGCGGCGGAGCTGGCATTTCCTTCATTTACGGATATACAATTGCAAATAGCCGCTCTGACGGAAACGGCCGG
>NZ_JAQCUN010000083.1:0-6014 GCF_027685385.1 Megasphaera sp. AF13-6AC | reverse complement strand
AAGATTCTTAAATCTATCCAGGAGTGTATCGCTGCATTTAAGGTTAATATGACGGATGACGAGGCAATATATCTATGGCCGAAAATCAATGAGTTTGTCAAGGTAACGCGGCGGCAGCCTTCTTTGGATGCACTCGATCCTACTGAAAGACGCCTTGCTGAAGCTCTTATATACCTGCGTCAATTAAAGAGGGATCAGAAGAATGGATGAGAAAACAAAGAAAGACAAACTATCAGAAATATTTGAAAGCGATCTTCTGGGATTACTTGCCGTTGATGACCCCAAAGCTACTCCCGTTTCAACACAGGACAGCAGACTAATTGATAGCTTTCAAGAAATCTCCGATTTCTATGAAACAAATCAAAGATGCCCTGAACTCGGTGACGATATAGGTGAGTATCGCCTTGCTTCACGTCTCGCGGCAATAAAAAAAGACCCCAAGAAGGTAAAAACGCTTCTGCCATATGATTACTACAATCTGTTGGAAAGAGAAGAGACGAAATCCGTCTCGGTCGAAGAATTGATCAGTGACGATCCTCTTGGACTCCTGGATGGTGATGACGAGGCTAACAGTATATATACGCTGTCCCATGTCAAACCGTCCGAGAGGTTGCGTCCCGATTACATTGCCCATCGCAAGGTTTGTAAAGATTTCGATCTTTATGAAGAGGCTTTTCAAAGAATCCATGACGATTTGGAACATGGACGAAGACGGCTTGTAGAATTCAAAGAAGGGGATCTGCATGAAGGCTGTTACTATGTTCTCCGAGGTGTAGTTCTTTATTTGGAGCAGAATTTGGCCGTCAAACAAAAAATCGAGTATAAGAGCGGCGCTAAAGTGCGCCGAGAAGGAAGGACGAGATGTATCTTTGATAATGGCACGGAATCCTCCATGCTCTATCGTTCTCTTGGTAAGGCTCTCAAACTTGATGGCTTTTGTATAAGCGATTTGATAGAGAAAAATGAAAGTTCCGTAAGCATCGACTCTACCGATGTGCAGAATGGTTACATTTATGTCCTTCGTAGTTTAAGCCGTGCGCCACAAATTCGCTCCATCCGCAATCTTTACAAAATAGGATACTGTTCCGGCGATGTTACTACGCGCATTAAAAATGCAGTTCATGAGCCGACATACCTGATGAATGATGTTGAAGTCGTGCTGACGGTGCGATGCTACAACTTGGATGTTCCCTATCTCGAAGCAAGTATCCACAGTTTTTTCAGCAACGTCAATGTGTACTTCGGGGTGCGTGATGATGAAGGAATCATGCATTATCCCAAGGAATGGTTTACTGTGCCTCTAAATATTATTGAGGAGGCCATTCCTCTTATTGTTGATAAAAAGATCGACAGCTATCGATATGATAAGAACCTGCAAATGATTATTCAAAAAGGCTCTTCGGAATAGGGCATGGTGATTTATGGCTGATGTATTTTCAAAGTCAGAACGGTCGAAAATCATGCAGCGTGTTAAGTCTTCCGGGAATAAAAGTCCCGAGGAAAAACTTATCCAGTATTTTGACGAGAAGCATATTACCGGATGGAGACGACACTATAATGTTAAAGGGCATCCTGACTTTGTTTTTCTTGACAAGCACATAGCGATTTTCGTTGATGGATGCTTTTGGCATGGACACGATTGCCGAAATACACGACCTGCTAAGAACGCAGAATACTGGAACAGAAAAAGGCAAAAGAACATCGAACATGACGCCGCCGTTACTCAGCTTTTTCAAGAGCGTGGCTGGTGCGTCATCCGTATATGGGAGTGCGAACTAAAAAGAAAAACAGAGCTATCCTTGACGAAAAATTAGCTCCTATATTTAGTTGAGCAGAACTGCACACCCTCATAACGATAATTCTTCCTGTTCGTTACGGGATACAACAATCGTTATGAGCGTGTGCAGTTTTTTGCTACTCCGGTCATCCTAATTTATACTTTCAATGCCGGTAAAACAAATTGTGAGTAAAAAATAAGCCCTCTGCACACCCCTCGGTGTAAGAAAGGCAGTAATTCCTGTGTATTCAAAACGTCCTAACGAAAACGGGCAGAAATCCTTGTATCAATCACGCAACAGCTTCATCATTTATTTTAAATTTAATGCCAGCATTTTTCATAAACTATACCCCCACAACAGTAATAACCATAACGGATAATATTTAACAAGATGATGTTAAGCTTTGACAATACAAGAAACTAATATAAGAACTTAATTATTTAACCACTAAATACTCATTAATAAATGCTTTTGTTGCAACTAAAAAATCGCCTTTGTAAGACTCAGGGATTTCACGCAAAAACATAATTATTACCGCCCCCTAAATCACGCTTTTATTACATTTATATTACATAGGTTTTACATTATATCACTTATTAGAATTGGTTCTCATATAATTTCCTCATATCTAAGTGTCCACCAATCTTTTAAACTCATCAAAAAAGCTCTCGCCACTAGGCGAGAGCTTTTCACATATTAACATTATTTACCCACTATATCCCCACGAACCTACCGATTGTCCACCTTTTCCGGATACATGTCGTGTTCGGCCAGGCGTTTAAAGGCCACGTCTTCCCACTTAGTTCCTTTTTTTCCGTAGTTGCAGTACGGGTCGATGGAGAGGCCGCCGCGAGGCAGGAATTTTCCCCACACTTCAATGTATTTAGGGTCCATAAGTGTTATCAGGTCTTCCATAATGATGTTGACGCAGTCTTCATGGAAGGCACCGTGGTTTCTGAAGGAGAAGAGGTAGAGTTTGAGGCTTTTGCTTTCCACCATTTTTATATCCGGTACGTAGGAAATGGTGATAGTCGCAAAGTCCGGTTGTCCCGTTATGGGGCAAAGGCTCGTAAATTCGGGGCAGTTAAATTTAACGAAGTAGTCGTGGTCTTGGTGCTTGTTTTCAAAGACTTCCAAGATGTTCGGGTTGTATTCGTTGGCATAAGTCACGTTCTGATTGCCTAAGAGTGTCAGTTTTTCCATCTTATTGTCCTTTCCGTAAGGGATCTATCGTGCCGTTGGCAGAAAAGGCCGCTTCTCTGTCTCTACAGGTACCGCAGAGGCCGCAGGGCTTGTCTCCCCCTTCGTAGCACGACCAGGTCAGTTCGTACGGCACATGAAGGCGTAGGCCTTCAGCTACAATGTCCGCTTTATTCATATGAATGAACGGGGCTTCTAGGGTAATACCGCCGCCCGTACCCTCGTAAACAGCCGTTTTCATAGCGTCGAAGAAGGCCGGCGAGCAATCGGGATAGGCCGCTCCCGCCGCATCGTCCGCATGGGCGCCGTAAACGACTCGTTCGCAATCAAGGCTGAGAGCCACGCCGGCGGCGGCGGAAAGGAAGATGCCGTTTCTGAAGGGCACGTAGGTGCTTACGGGAGACTGTCCCTTTGTTTCTTCAATTTGTTCGGCATAGCTCGTTTTCGGCACGGCCTTCTCCGAATGTTCCATCAGGCTGTTATGACTGTATGAAAATAAGGGGGTCACATCAAAGGAGATTCGCCGTACGCCGTAATAGTTGGCAATTTTTTCAGCACAACTCAGTTCTTTTTTATGTTTTTGTCCGTAGAGCACGGAAAGGGCTATGACATGTTCAGATCCGTACGCATCTACGGCCTGTGCCAGAGCTGTCGTCGAGTCGATACCGCCACTCAGTAATACTGCTGTTTTCATATAATCGTCCTTTATTGTAAATAAACTTGAAGGGTTGCATCCGTCTTAAAACGTCCCCTTAGTTCCACCGTCTTTGTCCGTGTACTACGGTTCTTAATACCGCGCGTCGTTACACAGGCGTGAGATGCCGCCAAAATAACGGCCACATCATCGCTTCCCGTCGCCTTGACCATAATATCCGCAATATCTCTGCCGATTCGTTCCTGGATCTGAAGTCTTTTTCCTACGGCATCACAAATTCTGGCAATCTTGGACAGGCCGATGACTCGCCCTTTGGGGATATAGGCTACTGTCGCCTTCATATCGTACATAAGTGCCATGTGGTGCTCACAAAAAGAAAACATATCGATATCCTTCATGACGACGACACGGTCCTTATCTTCAGTCTGCTCTTCGTCTTCAAAGGTCTTGGCCAGGCGGACCGCAATATCGTCATTCGACTCACCAATACTCGCAAAGACTTCTTCATACATGTCCGCCACACGCTTCGGCGTTTCCTTCAGGCCCTCTCTGTCCGGGTCTTCTCCCAAGGCGACGAGGATGCCGCGAATATGTTCTTCTATGGCTTTTTTATCTATCATTTATACTCCTCTTTTCTCAGGATCCCAAATAAACTTATGGAGCTGAAGCTGCAATCTCCACCCGTTGAGTCGCCTCTGTTTCATAAAGTCTACCATCTGTGCCGGGTCGATGGAGCCGAAGACGGGGCTGATATATACGGCGCAATGATTGACAAGATCGTAGCGTGTTACGATTTCTTCCGCTTTTTGTAAGTCTTCTGTACTTGAAACGACGAACTTTACCGTATCCTTCTCGGTAAGAATGGCGAAATTTCCCGTCACCATGGCTTTTTCACAACCGCTGCCCGGTAACTTATAGTCCATCGTAAAGGACGGTCGTCGCCTTTGACAAAACGGAAGAAGGGATACGGCCCCGTTTGTTTCGATTTCTACGTGAAAGCCATGCTTAGACAAGAGATCGATCAGTTCATCTATCCCCTCTTGTAAGAGCGGTTCTCCGCCCGTAAGGGTAATGTCCGTCACTCCTTCACGACAGGCATAGTCGACAATTTCCTGCGGCGATTCTTCCTCGTAAGGACAGTCCGCTTCATTGGCCCAAGCCGTATCGCAATAGGTACAGCTCAGATTACAGCCTTGAAAGCGAATGAAGAGAGCCAATTCGCCGGCACGTTGTCCTTCACCGTTAATGCTCACAAATTTTTCGACAACTCGCATGATTATTCCTCGTATGTCGCCTTATTGGTCGGCGTTTCGTATACTTCTACCCGACAAAGTTCAGGGCAATCTTTCTTTAAAAGATCATAAAAATACTTGGATAGATTTTCCGCCGTCGGTCGAAAAGATACTTCACGCAAGAGAAAGTTTTCTTCTTCAAGGCATGCCAAGGTCGTGTCCTTCAACGATCCTTTTTCATAGATTAAGGCGTGGTCGAAAAAGTCGCAGGCTTCTTTCAAGGACTTTTTCAAGTTCCCGAAATCCGTCAGCATGCCCTTTTCCTGACGTGTTTCTTTCAAGGCTTCCGCCTTGGCGTGAGCCCGTACGAGCCAGCGGTGTCCGTGCAGGTTGTGACACTTGCCTTCATAGTTTTTTAAAAAATGAGCGCCGTCAAAGGTCGCTTCACTGCTTATATAGTACATAGTTACCTCATAAAAAAAGCCCTGCTCTGAGCAAGGCTTTCGGTCAACGTAAAAACGTAAACAAAAACAGCCCTGGTTTTGTTTAAGGACAGGATGGTGCAAACGAACTGTCCGCATAGAGTATGCCGTTTCATTGTATGTCTTAAAGCCCCGTTTGTCAACGGCATAAGGTATATAAGAAAACAACGGCCGCCCCGTATGAGGCAAACCGTTGTTTGTATCTTCTTATGCCTGTACTTTTTTCATCAAAAGGGTACGCATGGAATTTAATACGGCCAAGACCATAACGCCTACGTCGGCAAAAATGGCAAACCACATATTGGCAATACCGACAGCCCCCAAGATGAGGAAGAGGACCTTAATGCCGATAGCCATATAAATATTTTCCTTAACAATGGCCATGCACTTGCGAGCAATTTTGACGGCCACGGAAATCTTTAAGGGGTCGTCATCCATAAGAACTACGTCCGCCGCTTCTACAGCCGCGTCGGAACCCATGGCGCCCATGGCAATACCTACGTCGGCACGGGCCAGGACGGGTGCGTCGTTCAAGCCGTCTCCGACAAAGGCCAGAAAGCCGCCGGCGGCATTCGTTTCTTGCAACAAAGCTTCAGCTCGTTTCACCTTATCGGCAGGCAAGAGGTTACCGTATACGGCATCAAGTTCTAACGACTTGCCGACCTTG
>NZ_JAQCUN010000082.1:0-6016 GCF_027685385.1 Megasphaera sp. AF13-6AC | reverse complement strand
GCCAAGTAAGTAACAAGGCCCGCTTCGTGCTTGTCATCGGCTTGAACGCTGTAAATAGTAGCCAAGGTGGAAACCATGACTTCCTTAGCTGCCGTGCAGGCAATAATACCCACGCCGATTTTCCAGTCGAAACCGAGCGGACGAATAGCCGGTTCGATTACGCGGCCGAGACGAGCTGCATAGCTCTGACCGATTTTTTCGGCATTTTGCTGAGAGTCGAGATCTGCCGTTGCATCGTCAGCTGCTTTTTGTACATCAAAGAGCGGTAAAGCTTGAGCGTATACCGTCGGATTTTCTTGCTGTAAGTCTGCAAATGCATCGGGGTATTCCGGTTTGGCTTGGGCTTCTGCAGCCTGTTGAACGTCACTGATATCCTGATCTTCGGCGGCAGCCGCATCGTCAGCATCTTTTTGAGCCTGAATCATGTCGTTATACATGTTGTTCAGTTCTTCGTTGTCTTCCATGCTGCTCAAGCCGTAAGAGGCGAGAATCTGAGATTGTTGTTGTTCAGCTGTAGCCGTTACGGCATCCTTGGCAGCGTCATAATCCTGGGAATAATCGACATCCATCGGATATGCCGTCAAGAACCAAACGAGAATGGACGCACCGAGAATAATCGTGCCGGCTTTCTTCAAATAAAGTATCGTACGTTCCCACATGTGCATGAGCACGCCTTTTAAGGTCGGAATGTGATAGGGAGGCAGTTCCATAACAAACGGTTCCCGGTCCCCCTTAAATTCCGTGCGACGCAAGATAAGCGCAAGAACGATAGATACGATAATACCGAGGAGGTAGATACCGAAAAGAACCGTACCGCCATAGCCGCTTGCACCGAAGAAGGCCGCAATCAGCAAGGTATAGACGGGAAGACGAGCCCCGCAAGTCATGAAAGGAAGTGCCAAGATAGTAACCATTCTATCCCGTTCATTGTCGAGTGTACGTGCCGCCATAACTCCCGGAACATTACAGCCGAAGCCTAAAATCAGGGGAATAAAGGACTTCCCGTGAAGGCCGAAAGAACGCATGAGACGGTCAATAAGAAAGGCTGCACGTGCCATATAGCCTGAGTCTTCAATAATACTGATAAAAAGATATAAGAGGACGATAAGGGGAACGAAACTCAAGACCGCCCCTACACCGCCGATAGCACCGTCTACGACAAGAGAGCGAAGCTGTTCGTCGACAATGACGTTATTAAGCCAGTCGCCCAACATACCGAAACCTTTTTCCAGCCAATCCTGCGGATAAGCACCGATATCGATAACCACTGTAAACATGAGCCACATAAAAAAGAGGAAGATAGGAAGTCCTAAGATTTTATGTGTAAGAACGCGGTCAATCTTATCGGAGAGAGTATCGCTCGTACCTGCCGAGACAACGGAAGCATTATAGGCTTGGACAGCGAATTCGTGACGAAGCTGTGCAAAGTGGAAGTCAAGATCCACCTTGTCCTTCAACGAATCGCGTAAAACCGTAGCCTTGGATAAAATATTTTCCGTATCGGGGAGAGCTTTTATTTTCTTAACTACATCGCTGTCGTTTTCCAAAAGCTTAACGGCAACCCAACGGTACGGATAGGTAATGGAAGAAGCCGCTTCAATAAGTTTCTGCAACTCTTCAATAGCCGGTTCGACAACGGGACCGTAATCTACCTTCGGGTTCTTCAAGTTTTTCAGCTTTTCCACATCCGAAACGGTTTCCAAAAGTTTATCTATGCCGATACCCTTACTGCCTACGAGGGGAACGACAACGGCGCCGAGGCGTTCACCCAACTTATCCAAATCGATTTTAACGTTCATACGGTCGGCAATATCCATCATGTTCAGCCCCACAACCATAGGCCGTTCCAATTCGGCGAGCTGCGATGCCAAGTATAAATTACGTTCCAAGTTGGACCCGTCAAGAATATTGACGATAAGGTCCGGTTTTTCATTGATAATAACGTTACGTGCGACGACTTCATCCAAAGAACGAGCCGTCAAACTGTACGTGCCGGGTAAATCGATGAAGAGAAGGTCTTTACCGTCATAGATACAGTGGCCTTCCTTTTTTTCAACCGTAACACCCGGATAGTTACCTACGTGTTGCTTGGCTCCGGTAATGTTATTGAAAATCGTGGTCTTACCGCAGTTCGGATTACCGGCCAAGGCAATGCGAATCGTATTGTCAGAACTCATAGTCATATCCCCCTAGTCGACGATTACGCTGATCATGGCCGCTTCACTTTTACGAAGCGCCAAAGCGCATCCTTTTACTTTTACTTCTACAGGATCCCCTAAGGGAGCTGTTTTGACGACTGTAATATGAGAGCCTTTAACGACGCCCATATCAACCAGGCGATGTTGGACATTACCGTGTCCTTCCAACGATTCGACAGTGCCGGAAGTCCCCACTTCCATGTCTGCCAACTTTTTGATACTCAAAACACTACACCTCCTGAAATCGATTAAATGATAAAATCACATGAAAAAACGATAACCTATATCATATGATAATAGCATTCATTTCCATCCATCAGTATATAGAAGTAAAATAAGACTGTCAACAGGAAAAAATAGTCATTATCATTTGTTTTTGTGACGATTCATATGAGCGGATAGTTAGCGATAAAATAAAAAGCTTTTACCGTGTTATTCACAGTAAAAGCTTTGAGGGGAATATTTTAATAATCGGGGGGAATTGTTCTTTTGGTTCTCGGCATGTTCGGAGCCCCGCCGGGCGGCACATAAAGTTTAGGAGACGGCTTACTGAACCCCGAACCCAAGACGTCGGAAACGTCATTGATGGTCATGAAGGCATAAGGATCGACCTTGTTGACGATTTCTTTTATTTTAGATACTTCCGTTAATTTAATGACGGTGTAAATAATCTGCTTGTCTTGAAGCGTATAGGCACCCTTACCGTTTAGGAAGGTAACACCGTGTCCTATGTAGCGCATAATGACTCCGGCCATCTGCTCGGGACGAACCGTTACGATGGTAATGGCTTTGCGCTGATTGAGACCGACGACGACCTTATTTGTTACGAAGGTACTTACGTATGAAGAAATAAAGGTCAGTACGGCCAATTCGAGGTTAAACATATAAGCGGCCCCCATAAGGACGAAGGTGTTAAGCCCCATGACGACATTACCCATCTCCAGGTTGTAGAACTTCTTGGCAATGGCACCGATAACATCGAGGCCTCCCGTGTTGCCGTTGTAACGATAAATAATACCCATGCCGATACCGTTTAAGATACCGCCCATGATGGCAGCCGTCATGGGATCGTGGATGAGGTTGAAGTCGGCAAAGAAAGACGTGGCGTCAATGAGTGCGGAATACATAATGGTACCGATAATGGCAAGGATGGTATAGCGCCGTCCCATAAACCTGTAACAGGCAATAAGAACAGGAATGTTCATAATAAAGTTGCCCGTACCGACGGGAAGACCCGTAGCGTAATAAACCATGATGGCAACACCGCCGATGCCGCTACTCAATAAGTGTTGAGGAATGAAAAATCCGTTAATACCTATAGCCGCAATGACGCTGCCGATGAAGTTCGCTATATACGGAATAAGCAGCTGCCTGGTCGTCAGCTTTTCTTGTTGACGCATGTCCGCATGCACCGTCCTTTAATCAGAATTGTAAAAGCAGGGAGAAACCGTTATAATACAACGTAATAAACAGATTACAAGAGCCTTATCTTACCATGTATTTTGCGTATATATTACATGCGTATTATAGCATGTTGGGATTGGGAAGTTAAATAGAAACCATAAAAAGATTTTATAACTATATAAAGCTGGGGAGAGACGGCATGATTTCAGAGTCTGCCTACGGTAAAATTAATTTAGCTATGCGAATTGTCGGTCGCCGGCCCGACGGATATCACGAAGTGGATACGGTCTATCAATCTGTAGCTTTGCATGACACGGTCACAATAGAAGAAAGCTCCGTCTTTAGACTGACGGCGGATCGGAGCGATTTAGTATGCGATGAGACCAACCTTGCCTATAAGGCCTATAAGGCTTTGGCGCCTTTTTGTGAAGTGCTGCGCCCTGTGCATATCCGTCTGGAAAAACGGCTTCCCGTGGCAGCAGGGCTGGCCGGTGGCAGTGCCGACTGTGCCGCTGTTTTGCGCGGCTTGAATCGATTTTGGAACCTTAAGCTGGAAGCTTCCGACTTGGAACGCGTCGGGGCGGCCTTGGGGGCGGATGTTCCCTTTTGTGTGACCGGCGGCACGGTCCGCGGTAGCGGTATCGGTGATATTCTCACCCCTTTGCCGTCATTGCCGGCATGGGAAGTTCTTATACTGCATCCCCATGTCTGCGTCGAGACTGGCAAAGCTTATGATCTCTTTGATAAGGCCGGGTCGGTATCTTTTGTCGATGTAGGTGAAATGGTCGATTCCGTGCGTAGTGCGTCTTTTGAAGGTATTTGCAGAGCCATGGGAAATACCTTTGAGTCCTTCATAGTGCCGCTCGTTTCCGAAGTGAGTGAGTGTAAAGCGGCTTTAAGTCGTCTCGGGCTCAACCCTCTTATGTCGGGAAGCGGACCTACCGTTTTTGCCCTTGTACCGCCTGAGGGAGACGGCGCTTTTTTTGCGAAACGGTTGGAAGAAGAAATGAAAAATACGGATGTAATGTTAACGTCCTTAATATAGGAAGGGATTAAAGTGAACAAAGAACATAAATTAGAACCCATACGCTTGGACACGTATAAGCCCCTGCGTGACGTTGTCAGTGAAGCTCTAAGACAAGCTATTAAAGAGGGCATATTAAAACCCGGAGAACGCTTGATGGAAATTCAACTGGCTGATGAGTTGGGCGTAAGCCGTACGCCTATTCGGGAAGCTATTCGCAAGCTTGAATTGGAAGGTTTTGTCGTTATGATACCGCGTCGCGGGACGTATGTAGCCGACATTTCCTTAAAAGATGTAGTTCAGGTATTTGAAATTCGCAGTGCTTTGGAAGAGTTGGCTGCCGGCCTTGCGGCAGAACGCATCACACCCGACGAATTGGAAGAACTGGAACGTATTTTAGTAGAAATTAATGAATATATAGACCGTGACGAATTTGATAAAATCGTTGATACGGATATTCGCTTTCACGGCGTTCTCTATCGTGCCAGCCGTAATAACAGGCTGGTTGATATTTTACATAATTTACGGGAACAAATGCTTCGTTTTCGTTCCATATCGATGCATTATCCCGGGCGATTGGCCGCGACGTGGGAAGAACACAGACAGTTGGTGGAAAGCATTGCTAACCATAACAGTGTTCAGGCTCGAAAAATAGCAAAAAAACATATGGAAAATTCGGAAAAAACCCTTATAATGGGTATTAAGCGGGATAAGGATTCAGCCCGATTGGTACAAGAATTATTTCCGCACTAAGAAAAGGAGTAATACATGGAAGCAAATATGAAGGTAGATAAATACCACGAGCATGAAGATTCATTTGAAGCATTCTTAGGATACTTGGCTAAGGGATCCTTCGTACTCATGTTCGGCCGACTGCTTATTGCCTGGGCTATGGGTACCTTATAATCTTAATAATAAAGGTACAAAAGGCTGTCATGCGAAAGGGAAGCGAAGGTCGTTTTTGTATGTATGTACAAAAACGAAACGCTTCTCTTTTTATTTCTCGTTAAAGGGTGGTATAGATGAAATATAATGCGGTTACTGAAGAATTGTTGCAAGAATTGCGACAGGTTGTGGGAGAAAAATACGTAAAGACGGATCCGTCCGTCTTGGATATATACAAGGCCGATGAAAGCCTGGCTCCGTCTTATTGGGTTATGCCCGAAGCGGTGGTATTGCCGGCGGATGCACGGGAAACGGCGGAAATTGTGAAACTTGCCAATCGGTATAAAGTGCCCTTAACGCCTCGCGGTGCCGGAACCAGTGTCAGTTGCGGAGCCGTACCGGCACAAGGCGGTATTGTCGTTCTTACGGAGCGGATGAACCACATTCTTGAATGCAGCGAAGAGGGAATGTATATGGTCGTCGAAGCCGGCGTAAGAACGGCGGA
>NZ_JAQCUN010000081.1:0-6029 GCF_027685385.1 Megasphaera sp. AF13-6AC | reverse complement strand
ATAGAACTGCGCCTTTTGGCTCACTTGTCACAAGATCCGACAATGATCGACGGCTTTAAGCATAATCAGGATATTCACCGTCGAACGGCATCGGAAGTTTTCGGCGTGCCTTTTGACGAAGTGACCGGTGAACTGCGCTCTCATGCCAAGGCGGTGAATTTCGGTATTATTTACGGTATCAGCGATTTCGGCCTGTCGCGAAATCTGGGGATTACACGCAATAGGGCTAAGGAATATATTGAATCGTACTTTGCCAGATACAGTACCATTCATGACTATATGAACGGGTTGGTGGAAGAAGCAAGACGCACCGGCGAATCACGTACCATGTTCGGTCGCTTACGCACCTTACCGGAAATCAGCAGTAAGAATTTTATGCGCCGTTCCTTTGCAGAGCGTACGGCAATGAATACGCCTATTCAGGGAAGTGCCGCCGACATTATCAAACTGGCTATGAATGCGGTTCAGAAAAAATTGGAAGCACTAAACCTGCACAGCCGCATGCTTGTACAGGTTCACGATGAACTGGTTTTAGAAGTGCCGGCACAAGAAAAAGAAACGATTGAACAACTTTTGAAAGAAACGATGGAAGAAGTCGTTACCCTGTCGGTACCGCTTATCGCCGATATTCATACGGGAACGAACTGGGAAGAAGCCAAGTAGGAGAACGTCATGCCTGAACTTCCGGAAGTAGAAACGGTCCGTGCGACCTTGGAACCCGTATTGACGGGAAGAACGATTACCCATATAGATATTACCTTGCCGCGTCTTATAAAAAATGCGACGGTAGAGGCATTTTCAAAGGCTCTTTCGGGCTGTACTTTTACTGCTGTGGGGCGTAAAGGAAAGTATTTGCGCCTTTGTACGGACGGATCGTCGGATTTACTTGTTCATTTGCGTATGACGGGAAGTCTTATTTATGACGCTGCAGGTGACAATAGGCCGAAGACGGCTCATATCGTCTTTCACCTTGATAAGGGCCTTCTTTACTATTGCGACATACGCACCTTCGGTTGTCTGTGGCTTGCAAAGCCGGGTGAGAAGACGGGTATTTCCGGCTATGACGACCTCGGTCCCGATGCTAATTCGTCGGCGGTTACGGCTGATTATTTGCGTGAAAAAATGAAAGCTTCGTCGCGAACTGTAAAGTCCTTTTTGCTTGATCAAACCGTTCTGGCCGGATTGGGAAATATTTATGTAGACGAAGCTCTCTTTCTTGCCGGCATTCGCCCGTCGCGTCGCTGCAATCACGTCGGTAAGGAGCGAACGCAGAGACTGGCAAAGGCCATTCATACCGTCTTGGCTGAAGGCATTGAATACGGCGGTACGACGATTCGGGATTTTGTCAACGGTAGCGGTCGGGAAGGGGGAAATCAGGAAAATCTGGCCGTTTACGGCCGTGAGGGAACGCCGTGCAAAACGTGCGGAACCCTTATTAAATACGTAAAGCAGGGCGGCAGGGGCACCCACTATTGTCCGCACTGTCAACACTAGGAGGCATACATGTATCGAATCGGCTTGACCGGCTCCATTGCTACGGGAAAGAGTACGGTTACGAATATGTTGAAAGAATTGGGAGCCTTTGTCATTGACTGCGATAAGAAGGCCCGAGATGTGGTGGCACCGGGAACACGGGGCCTTGCAAAAATTGAAGAAGCCTTCGGGAAAGAGGCAATAGCTGCGGACGGGTTCATGGATCGCGTCTATATAGGCGATTTGGTGTTTAGGAATCCGGAGATGAAAAAACGTTTGGAAAATATCCTCTTTCCCCTTATTTTTGAGGCCCTGAATGAAGAACTTTTGCGCCTTGAAAGAGAGGGTGTAACGCCTGTCGTCTTTCTTGACATGCCGCTTTTGTATGAAGTAAAATATGACTCGTACGTCGACGAGGTATGGCTTGTATACGTGCCCTTTGAAGTACAGCTAAGCCGCTTAATGAAGCGGAACGGCTATACGAAAGAAGAGGCGCTGTTACGGATTCATTCGCAAATTCCCGTCGATAAGAAAAAGGCTCTTGCTCAACAGGTAATCGATAATTCGGGAACCTTGGAAGATACAAAAGAGCAAGTGCGTTCTTTGTGGGAAAGGTTACAAATGCGTTTGTAAAACGGAGGCATCAGTGAGAAGAAAAAGCAGAACCGGTACAATTGTCATAGCCGTCTTTTTCGTTCTCCTGTCGGCATTTTACTTTTCAGGGTGGCGCCAGACCTTTATGCGTACCTTGGTATATCCTCTGGAATACGACTATATTGTTCGTGAATATGCTCGCGTAAACGGTGTGCGTCCCAGCTTGGTGGCAGCCGTCGTTTTGGCGGAAAGTAAGTTTAAGGACAATGCATCTTCTCATCGCGGAGCCAGCGGTCTCATGCAAATTATGCCCGAAACGGGCGAGTGGATTGCCGAAGAAACGGGTATGATCGGCTTTAGACCCGAAATGCTTAATGACGTCAGTACGAATTTGCGCATGGGTACCTGGTATTTAGCTTACTTACTGCGTGAATACGACGGCAATACGGTGTTGGCACTGGCAGCTTATAACGCCGGACGCGGGCATGTAGACGAATGGATGAAGGAATACGGTTGGGATAAAAATTTTTCCGAGATCGACAGTATACCCTTTTCAGAAACGCGGGAATATGTTAAAGTAGTAATGCAAAACGAAGAGAAATACAAAGAGTTGTATGAATTTTAGTTTTCAGGCGGTTGTGGCGGAATGGCAGACGCGCTGTCTTCAGGCGGCAGTGATCTTTGGTCGTGCGGGTTCAAGTCCCGCCAACCGCACCATTTTTACTCATGGACGAGAGATTAATCGAAACAGTGAAACAATGGAATATGGATGCGTCTCTCCCACTTCAGGTGGGAGATTTTATATTACGGAAGGATTTCTCCGAAGCGAGTCTTCAAGATGGTGATTACGCAGTCGTCTTTTCGTATGTAAACGAACGCAAGGGGTGGACCGTCGAAGGCGTGTATCATAACGGGTCGGGAGACTTTTCCGTACGTACGGATATCGGCATGCTGGAATTTACGCTCATTGAGTTTATAACGGACGATTTTGCGACCTTTGCAAAGATGGTCGAAAAGCGATTGCCGCATATTATTGAAACTCACTATGTGCACTGCCGGGAAGATTTTTCCGTTATTTTAACGAATAAGGGCGTTCCCGACGGTGACTGGCAGGACCTCTTACCCTTCGAGTACGCCGGCTTTGAGCGGATTATCGAGCCGTCTGAGGCCGTGCGGATTATTAACGGTTCTTACATGGTAGTAGCCTATTATGACGCATCGACTCGCAGCGGACTGTCGATTATGTACAACCTGTTGCGTGATGATTTTTTTGCAGAACGGCGTGTACGTAATTTCCCCAATCTCGTGCACGATTTTGACAGTAAGACGGTAGATGAATTGCGCACCGCTTTGTCGGAAAATTTGCGTTCCGTTTTGGACGACGTACGCGGACAGATAAAGTAATTACGCATTGTACGGACTCATTGCAAGTGGTATAATCATAAGTAATTTGTGGACTTTGTTTTGAGAGTGGGTGGAAACCCGCTCTCAAATTTTATGCGGACCTTATTTTTACGAACAGTTGGTGAAATGAATGAAACGAAGCGATATTGAACAATTGGTCTCACAAGAAGTAGAGACAATCATTGCCGGAACGGATTTGGAGCTCGTCGATGTCGAATACGTACGGGAACGGGACTGGTATTTACGTGTCTTTATTGATAAAGAAGGCGGCGTAGGCCTCGAGGACTGTCAGGCAGTGAGTGAAAAACTCTCCGAATTTCTCGATGTCAAAGATCCCATTACGGATAAATACTTGTTGGAAGTCTCTTCACCCGGGTTGGACCGTATTTTGAAGAAAGATACAGACTTTGTTCGCTATAAGGACCGCGATGTGGATGTACACTTTTTTACACCCTACAAAGGAGTTAAAAGCCTTACGGCTCGTCTTGTCGGCAAGGATGAAAGCGGCGTCGTACATCTTCTCATAGATGAAGAAGATGCGGCCATAGACAGCAAGGATATTTCGCAAATACGATTACATATAGATTTTTAACGGAGGTTGTGCAACAGTGAATAAAGAACTGCTCAGTGCCATTGAATACTTGTCTAAAGAAAAGGGCGTTACGGCCGATGTCATCTGTGATTCCTTGGAAGCCGTGCTGATTACGGCGTATAAAAAGGAATACGACGGAAACCCCAACGCTACAGTGCGCTTAGACCGGTTGACAGGCGACTACAGCATCGTGTCTCCCAAGACGGTTGTGGCTGAAGTAGCTGACGAAGAAAATGAAATATCCGTGGAAGATGCGCGAGCTATCGACAAGGGATATGAAGAAGGCGATGAAATTTTAGTAGATGTGACGCCGAAAAACTTCGGACGTATTGCCGCACAGGCAGCAAAACAAGTTATGATTCAACGGCTTCGTGAAGCGGAACGAAATATTGTATATGATGAATTTTACGGCCGTACGGACGATATCATTACGGGCATTATTCAACGAATTGAACAAAAAAACGTATATATTGATTTAGGTAAGGCTGAAGCCGTATTGCCTTATTCGGAACAGATTCCTACGGAAGAATACACGGTAGGACAGCGAATTAAATGTTATGTAGTTGAAGTAAGGAATTCGCCTAAGGGTGCGCAGATTCAATTATCCCGCACGCATCCGGGCTTGTTGAAACGCCTCTTTGAATTGGAAGTTCCCGAAATTTACGATGGCGTTGTGGAACTGCATTCCGTGGCTCGCG
Organism: Megasphaera sp. AF13-6AC; assembly: GCF_027685385.1. Classification (NCBI taxonomy): domain Bacteria; kingdom Bacillati; phylum Bacillota; class Negativicutes; order Veillonellales; family Veillonellaceae; genus Megasphaera; species Megasphaera sp. AF13-6AC. The sequence continues at coordinate 1,268 of NZ_JAQCUN010000081.1, read as the reverse complement.
AACCGGGTAAACGCTCTAAGATTGCCGTTTACTCGCGCGATCCGAACGTGGACTGCGTCGGTGCCTGTGTCGGGCCGAAAGGTGCACGGGTGCAGAACATTGTCATGGAACTGCAAAACGAAAAAATCGACATCGTTAAGTGGGACGAAGATCCGGCAGTATACATTGCTAACGCACTCAGCCCGGCTCAGGTTGTTTCGGTCACGATTGATGAAGGTGCAAAATCGTCCGTCGTAGTCGTCCCCGACTACCAGTTGTCCCTGGCTATCGGTAAAGCCGGACAAAACGCCAGATTGGCGGCTAAGCTCACCAATTGGAAGATTGATATTAAGAGCGAAAGTCAAGCCGAAGACGGTGACGTGGCTACCGGAGACGATGATATTTTGGCTGAATTCGACGCAGTCGATAATGAAGCGACTTCCATGCCGGTTGAAGACGAAGTCTAGGAGGCCGACATGAAGATGAGAAAAATCCCGCTTCGTGTCTGTGTCGGTTGCCAGGAGCAAAAGCCGAAAAAGGAATTACTTCGGATTGTTCGCACACCGGAAGATACGGTGGAAATCGACAAGACCGGCAAAAAATCGGGTCGAGGCGTGTATGTCTGTGCCGACCCGGCATGTCTTGAAAAAGCGTATAAAGAACATCGGTTGGAACGGTCTTTGAAAAAAGCCGTTTCTGAAGAAATATATGATCAACTCCGTAAGGAGTTGGAATAATGAGCGACAAAGTATTGAATCTCGTCGGTTTGGCACATAGAGCCGGCAAGACAGTATGCGGTGCTCAGGCTGCAGAGCAGCAAATAAAGAAAAACGGAGCGGCCCTGTTGTTTTTGGCAAGTGACAGCGGTCCTACGAATGAAGAACGATATGTGCGATTCGGCACACGTAAACATATAGATATGATTCGAACGTACTCGAAAGAACAGTTGGGCCTGGCCTTGGGGCGCTCACAGACGGCGGTAATCGTCGTGACCGACAAGGGCTTTGCCGAAGCTATGATAAAGGCGGTACAGGAGATGGAATAAGTACGGAGGGGGTAACCAGATGACGAAAAGAGTATTTGAAGTAGCAAAAGAATACGGAGTACAGACAAAAGAAGTCATTCAGGCTTTGGCAAATAAAAATATAAAAGCGTCCAATTTTACGGGCGTAGATGATAAGATGAAGGCCGTCTTGGATACAGCATTTAAAGGCGGTTCCAAACCGGCACAACCGCAGCAGAAACAGTCGGCAGCGCGCTCGAACGGAGATAATCACCGCAATGCAGCT
>NZ_JAQCUN010000080.1:0-6184 GCF_027685385.1 Megasphaera sp. AF13-6AC | reverse complement strand
TTGACCGGCCGGTTGGGTGATGTCATGAAGGAATCGGCTACGGCTGCCGTTACCTATGTGCGCCGTCGCGCCGAATCATTGGATCTTCCCGTCGACTTCAATCAGAAGACGGATATACATATTCATTTGCCTGAAGGCGCTATTCCCAAAGACGGGCCTTCGGCCGGTATTACTATGGCTACGGCCATTGCGTCGGCACTTACGGGACAACCTGTGCGCCATGATGTGGCCATGACGGGAGAAATCACGTTGCGCGGTAACGTTCTTCCCGTAGGCGGCATTAAGGAAAAGGTCATTGCCGCGCATCGGGCAGGAATCAAAAAAATTCTCTTACCTGAAGCCAATAAAAGAGATATGTCCGATGTACCGCAGACTGTAAAAGACGATGTGAAATTCGTTTTTGTAAACCATATGGATCAAGTATTGGAACAGGCGTTGGTGAAATAATGGAACGCAGAGATATAGCTTTGATTAATCCCAAGTATTTAACATCTGCCGTTGAAGCCAAGCAATATCCTTGCGAGGAACGGCCGGAAATCGCCTTTTTGGGCCGTTCCAATGTAGGAAAATCCAGTCTCATCAATTCCTTATGCAATCAGCGCGGCTTGGCTAAGGTCAGCGGTGCGCCGGGGAAGACACGGACTATAAACTTCTTTACGGGAGAACTTCGCGAACGCGTTGATGGCGAGTCGATGCGGCACCCCGTGTACCTTGTCGACTTACCCGGTTACGGCTTTGCCAAGACGGGCGGTAAGAACCGGGACTTGTGGAGTCGTTTTATCGGTGACTATATTCAGACGTCAAAAAGACTGGTTCTGTTGTGCCTCTTAGTGGATTTGCGTCATCCCGGATTGTACTTGGACGGAGAGGCCTATGCATGGCTTCGCAATAATGACATTCCCTTACAGATTGTCTGCACGAAGGCCGATAAGTTGAATCAATCGGAAAAACAAAAGAATTTGAACGAAATTAACCGTTTATTTCCTACGGAATATGCGGCTCTTACTTACTCGTCTTTAAAGGGTCAAGGTAAGAATAGACTCATAGAAAGATTCTATGACGTAGTCCATGGACACTTCGTTGACGATGACCATACGGTATGATATATTCATAACGTAATCTAAAAAAAGAATAAGGTACAGTCAGGTGTCTAATGACCTAACAGAGAAGTCCGGTGCAATACCGGCGCGGTCCCGCCGCTGTAAGGAAGAGGGAGATTGTAAGATGTCACTGCATGAAAATGCGGGAAGGCGCAATCGACCGATGATGCCGAGCCAGAAGAACTGCCTGACGAAGAGTCACCGGTATGACCTGCGAGCGATGGGTAGGAGATTTATGCAAAACAGCAGAGGCTGCAAGGTGATATCTTGCGGCCTTTTTTGTATTTGGAGGAATTGATTTGTCGGAAAAACGACGAGTATCGGCCTGTCTTTGCTGTGCGGCTCTATCTTTGGGAAGTATCGTATACGGTGCCGCCGGAGATGATGATAAGGATACGACGATTCGCGTAACTACACGACCGATTATTGTAACGGCCTACCGAAACACGGGTGCTTACGGCGGAGGGGAATTACCGGAAGCACAAAAAACGGTTGTAACGGAAAAACAAATCAGTGCCAATAACTATAAGACGGTTGAAGATGTATTACGGCAAGTGAACGGAGTCACGTTGAACAGTATGGTTCCCGGGGCCGCTTCTTTTGTGCGGATTAACGGTGACGACAGAGTCAATATTCTCGTAGACGGACAAAGTCTGGCCAATGCTCAAGGTTCATCGTACGGCCGGGGCATGGTTGACTTGTCGACCTTGCCGGGTGTCGATAATATCAGTGCCGTTGAAGTTGTTAAGGGCGCCGGTTCGGTTCGTTACGGTGCCGGGTCCGTAGGCGGGACGATTAATATTATTACGAAAAAGGGTAAGAAAAATCGGACGGTTCTCGATACGGCTCTCGGTTCGTGGGGAAAGGAATATTACGGCCTTCTACAAGAAGGTTCTAAGGGGGATACGAGCTGGCTCGTGTCGGGAAGCCTTGATAGAAAGGATTATTATAAGTTTCCCGACAGTGCTCGATCAGATAAAGCGGCAGGTGATAATCGAGCCAAGTCTTTGACCTTCCGTATGGATAGAAAGCTTAACAAGTCGCAATCTATGACCTTGAATGTTTCGCATAAAGATTCACGAGGGCATGCAGTCAGTTTTGATTCTCCGTACGGTATCGCTCATCGAAAATTTTCGGTCAAGCAGTATAAACCCTTGGAAAGGCTTAGCAATAATGTAAGCCTTACGTGGAACTTCAGGGAAAATACGAGCACGCCCGGACATATTCGGTATTTTAACGATTATTCGAAAACGTGGTGGACCAACCGCTTCCACACAAGAACTCAGGGAATTCAGGCGGACCGCTCGTGGATGACGAAGTATCATTTTTTCACCTTAGGGGCTGAATGGACCTTGGATTCGGGGTCCAATGACGGAGCTAATTATAAAAATAAAAAGAAGTCGAACAGGGCCGTATACGGTGAAGATATGATCGTTTATAAAAAATGGTCGTTTACACCGGGCTTGCGATTGGATAAGAACAGTCATTTCGGTTTTCACAAGACGCCGAGACTAGCTGTAGAATATCGTGCCGGCGACAATTTAAATATATACGGTTCGTGGAGCCGGGTTTATACGGCCCCTCGCTTGAATGATATGTATTATAACGGGACCCGGTCACGCGGTAATCCGGACTTGAAGCCTGAAAGCGGCTACTCTCAGACTGTAGGGTTGGATTGGGCGATGACTAAAAATACGTTGTTGCGCTTCAGTCTTTTCCACAGTTATTTAAATGATGCTATTCGTTGGGACCGCAGCATCACTCCTTATGAAGTTCGCAATCTCAATAAGGAAGATAAACGGGGAATCGATTTGTCGTTGCAGCATAAAATTGGTGCGACTTGGGATTGGGAGTTGGCATATACGTATACGAAGATTAACATCGATGAAGGTCGCGGTATGCGAAGAGATCCGTCCAATAGTCAACCCAACGGGTATCGAGCTTCGTTGCAATATCATGAGGGTAAATGGAAGGTGAATTTGCAACTGTCAGCCGGCACGGGGCGAGAAGACCGGTATTATGTCAAGAAATCGTATGTAACGTGGGATCTCAATGCCAGCTACAGTGCGAATAAACGCCTTACCCTGTACGGCGTCGTTCATAATTTAACCGATGACAGTTATGATTTGTACCACGGCTATCCGGACAGCGGTCGCAGCTATTTATTCGGTATGAAGTATTCGTTTTAAGGAGTCTTTATGATAAAGAAACTTTTATGCTTGTGTATAGCCGTTTTCGCGTTGGCTGTTTGCGGGTGCGGTTCTGATAAAAGTGATACGTCACAAAACGCCGGTCAGGCTTATGCCGTTATTACGGATGATACGGGAAAAACGGTAACTCTTGATAAGAAGCCGCAGCGAGTCGTAGTGTTGTCATCATCTCTTATGAATTTTGCCGCCGATGTAGGCGGTGAATTGGCAGGTAGACCGACGATTAAGTCGGACGACGCAAAGGTTCCCGAGAGCTATCAGTCCGTCCCGGAAGTAGGGCCTGTTTTTAATGTCAGTGCCGAGGCGGTTATTGCCTTAAAGCCGGATCTGATTATTGCCAGCAAATCGCAACATGAGGCGTTGGTTCCCTTGTTTGAACAAAACGGCATCAAGGTTGTGGTTCTCACCTCTAAAACGTACGATGATGTAAAGCGGAATATGACTATATTCGGGCAGATTTTCGATAAAAAGGAAATAGCTGAAAAACATATTGAGGATATGGATAAAAAAATTGAGGATATTCGTCATAAATTCCCGGGAAATCATAAGAAGATAGCGATTATTCACGCTACGCCCAGTCAAGTATCCGTAGAAATGAAGAACTCCATTGCCGGCAGCTGTGCCGACATTCTGGGGCTTGATAATGTAGCAGCCGACGGACAAGTGACATCAAATGGTGCCCAGGTGCCGTACTCTATGGAAAAATTGGCTCAAGATAATCCGGATATCATCTTCATTACGACTATGGGAAAGAAAGAAAAAGTTGAGCAGAAAATGAAGACCGAATTTCAAAACAGTCCGGCCTGGTCCGTTTTGGAAGCCGTAAAAAACGGTCGCGTATATGTACTTCCTGAAAATCTCTTCTTATTAAATCCGGGTCTAAGTTATCCGGAAAGTGTGGAATATATGGGTCGGGCCGTATACGGAGAATTACATTGATGAGTGCTGAAAAGGAAGATATAAAACGACTGTCCCTTTTAATCTTTATGGCCGCCGTCCTTGCCTTTTTTGCCGTTTTATCCGTATCTCAGGGGGCGGCGCAGATTGATTTGCAGTCCGTCATTCAGGCTTTTTACGGAGACGGACAGTCGACGACAGATCAGATTATTCGCAATATTCGGTTACCTCGTACAGTTACGGGCATGTTTGTAGGTATTAATCTGGCCCTGTCGGGAGCCGTTTTACAGGCTGTCATGAAGAATCCCCTGGCGGATCCTCATATTATAGGGGTTTCGTCCGGAGCCGGACTGGCGGGAATTGCGGTCATGCTCGTTTTTCCGGCCTATACTTCATTTATTGTACCGGCCGCTTTTTGCGGTGCCATGGCGGCTGCCGGACTGGTGTATGTCTTGGCGTGGAAAAACGGGATTCGTCCCGTACGACTGATTCTTGCCGGCGTAGCCGTATCAGTTCTGTTAGGGGCCTGCATTTCCGGTCTTTTGATTTTTTACAGCGATCGGGTACACGGGGCCTTAATGTGGATGGTCGGCGGTTTATCGGCAAAGAGTTGGGTTGATGTATCCCTCATTTGGCCCTATTCACTGGCCGGTTTTTTGACGGCCGTAGGAGGAGCCTATTATTTGAATATTCTCCAATTGGGCGACGATACGGCTAAAGGGTTAGGGCTTAATACGGAGTTGACACGTGTCGTCTTTACGGCCATAGCCGCTGTTTTGGCTTCAAGTGCCGTGAGTGTAGCCGGTTTATTGGGGTTTGTAGGACTCATTGTGCCTCACGTGGCACGTCTTATTATCGGTACGGATTATCGGTATATTATGCCCGCTTCAGCTTTATTGGGAGCTATATTGGTCACCTTAAGCGATACCTTGGCACGGTTGCTGTTAGCACCTATGGAGCTTCCTGTGGGAGTTATTATGGCATTTTGGGGAGCCCCGTTTTTCCTCTTCCTGTTAAGGAGGGATGTATAATGGCCGATTCCATTCTTACGGTTAGCGATTTATCGTGTGAAGCCGGCGGTAAGACAGTGCTGCACGGGTTGAATCTACATATTGAAAGACATGCCGTTACTGCCGTTATCGGGCCGAACGGATGCGGTAAAAGTACTCTTTTGGGGTGTATGTGTCGTCTGAGACTACCGTCGACCGGGGAGATTACCTTAAACGGGCACAGTATTCGGACGTACAAACGCAAAGAATTGGCTCGCAAAGTGGCTATTTTGACGCAACAGGACGAGTTTCCCGATCGCATTACGGTTCAGGAACTGGTAGAGTCGGGACGTTTTGCCCATAAAAGTTTTCTGCGCAGTGATGACCGTGACGGTAGGGCTGTCGTAAAGGATGCGATGGAGATTACACGGACGAGTGAGTTCTCGCAGCGACATATACATACCCTGTCAGGAGGCGAAAGACAGCGAGTGCGTATGGCGATGGCCCTGGCGCAAGAACCGCAACTGTTGCTCTTAGATGAGCCGGGGACGTATTTGGATATACGCCACCAGTTGGAAATTATGGATTTATTGGTGAAGTTGAAGAAAGAGCGACAAATGACCATCGTCATTGTCCTTCATGATATCAATCAGGCGGCCCTTTATGCCGACTATACGGTAGCGATGAAAGACGGCCGCATACAGGCGTACGGGAAGACTGACGAAGTAATTACGCGTCAGTTGGTGGAACAGGTGTTTGACCTGAACGTGAACGAGTTCGTTTCGTCCAATGGCGAGACGGTGCTCATGCCGTCAGGAAATAAATAAATTTTATGAGGTGGTAGCAATGAAAAAAAGTATGTTGAAACGACTCTGTGCAGTATCTTTGGCGAGCCTTGCTTTAGGAACTTTTACGGGCCTTCCCGCACAGGCCGGATATACGTTGAATCCGGAAGTAAAGGATGCGACGCCCGCTTTGAAGCAGGCCG